>NZ_JAFMOT010000174.1:0-136083 GCF_019049695.1 Rahnella perminowiae | reverse complement strand
CCCTCCCTTTCGCAGGGGAGGGAGCTTTGCGGCTGTCGCTGTTGTACCTGGAACATAGTCAGCGAGCAGAGCGAGCAACCCGGATGTCCCCCCTATTTTCCCCGTTTACCAAACGTCATTTTGGAATACACTTCATTCCTAAATTTCATACTTCGTTTTGTGGCACAGATCACATCTTAATTGTATGATGAATACATTATTCAACTGGGTGAAACACCATGGGCACCTCAATCTCTCTGGCATTCCAATATATCCGGGCGTTTATTCTGATTTATCTCTGTTTATTCGCCGGGAATGCGATTTCATCTCTGTTACCGCTCACCATTCCCGGCAGCATCATCGGCATGCTGATCCTGTTTGGTCTGCTTTCTACACAAATTTTGCCGTTCAAATGGGTTAAACCGGGCTGCAATATTCTGATCCGCTATATGGCGTTGCTGTTCGTGCCTATCGGGGTCGGGGTCATGAATTATTATGCGCAACTGCGCACGCAGTTCGGGCCGCTGGTGGTGTCATGCCTGGTCAGTACCCTGGTGGTGTTGCTGGTTGTCGCCTATTGCTCCCACTATATCCATGGGGAACGCGGTGTGGTGACGGATAAAGGGGAGGATAAAAATGATTGATATTTTGTGGTCGCTGCCGCTGACGCTGGTGGTTTTTTTCGCCACCCGCAAATTAGCCACCAGGCTTAAAATGCCCCTGCTCAACCCGTTGCTGATGTCGATGGTGGTGATTATTCCGCTGTTGCTGATCACCCATATCCCTTACGCACGTTATTTCGCAGGCAGCAAGATCCTCAATGACCTGCTGCAACCCGCTGTCGTGGCGCTGGCTTTCCCGCTGTACGAACAGCTGCATCAGATCCGTGCCCGCTGGAAATCCATCATCAGCATCTGCTTTATCGGCAGCGTGGTAGCGATGGTGACGGGGACCGCGATTGCATTATGGATGGGTGCAACGCCAGAAATTGCCGCATCGGTATTACCGAAATCGGTCACCACACCGATTGCAATGGCCACCGCGCAGTCGATTAATGGCATTCCGGCCATCAGCGCCGTATGCGTGATTTTCGTCGGGATCCTCGGCGCGGTCTTTGGACACACGCTGTTGAATATTCTGAAGATCACCACCAAGGCCTCTCGCGGGCTGGCGATGGGCACCGCATCACATGCACTGGGCACCGCCCGTTGTGCAGAAATGGATTATCAGGAAGGCGCATTCAGCTCACTGGCGCTGGTGATTTGCGGGATTATTACTTCCCTGCTCGCACCTTTTCTGTTCCCCGTATTACTGGTCATATTTGGCTAAACAGTTTGGCGGCGGCTGTGTTTGCCCCTGTAAAATAAAATGCCCTGCCCGCAAGCAGGGCATTTTATTAACCTTCGTTCTTATCAGGTACGGGATTTCCCCCGGCAGCAGGCACACTGATGCGCACCGGCCGGGCTTTTTTAACCTCAGCGTTCGCTACCGGTGTCAGTAGCTTGTCAGGGCTACAATCGCGGATAACCTTTCCGTTCTTCATCACCAGTACACGGTCAAAATACTTCAGCAGGTAACGTCGGTGAGTGACCATTAACAGCGTTTTTCCCGCAACAAAATGATCCAGATTGTCAAAAATTCGCTGTTCCGTTTGTTCATCCAGACAGGACGTCGGTTCATCCCACAAAAAAACTTTCGCATCACTGCTCAGGCTGCGTGCCAGCAGTAATTGCTGATTTTGTCCTGATGAAAGATTCTTCGCCATAAAGCTGATGGGATAACGTAATCCCATCGGATGTTGCAGCACGAAATTACAGTTTGTCACGCCCAGCGCCTGCACGGTTTTCTTACGATCTTCACCGCTCTTTAGGGCGAAGTTACTTTCCACCGTTCCTGTAAATAACGCATCGTGGGTGGTGATAACGCTGATGAAACGCGAGAAAAAATGCTGGGCAAGATGCCGGGTGTTGTAACCGTCGTACATGACGCTGCCTTGTAAAGGCATACTGAATCCTGAAAGCAGTGAGATCAGCGAACTTTTGCCTGAACCGCATTCCCCGATAATGGCGACCCGCTGTCCGGCAGGAATATCCAGGGTAATGTTTTCAAGTATCACCGGCAGCTGAGGATCATACTGGTAGCTGGCCCCTTTCAGGGAAATATGCCCTTCACAATGTGAGAGTGATTGTAAGACCTCACGGGGGGCTGTATTTTCAGGGACAAACATTTTCAGCAGATCGGTGATGGTTTTATTAGTGGTAAATATCGATAATAAAGTCGATGAAAAACCTGAAATAATACCCGACATACGCCCCGAAACGATGACGGAAGAAACAATCGCACCCGTGGTGATTTCCCCTTTCGTCACCAGGAAGAAGGCAAACAACATGAGCAGGATCTGATTAAGGCTTGAGAGTGTGGATAACGCAGACTGATAATAAACGTTTACTTTGCGGATCTGTAAACTGAGCCAGGACTGCTGATCGGCATTATTAACCCAGTCCCGCATCAGGTTCCGGTTATTCAATGTGTGGATCATTCTTAATGCATAGAGTGTTTCCGTAATGAACATATTCCGGTTACTTTGGCCTTCTTTCACACGTTCCATCAGGACATTGGTGTAGCGGAAATTAACATAAGCCAGCCCCAGTGAAATCAGCATAATTGTGATCGGAATTAAAACCAACAGCCCCAGGTTGATATAGATAACTATCACAAAGACAATAAATAAAGGTGCATCGGCCACGCGCTGAAAAACCGAGTTAAGTAGCACAGGTTTTATTTTTTGAAATTCAGTCCATAGAACAAATGCTGAAGACATAGACGTGTTTTTTTTATCGCCGTAAAGCAGCGCCTCGAGAAAGGAAACATCGATATCAATATCTTCCCTGCGGGAAACTATCGACTGATAAATGTCACGCGAGGATTTGAGCAGAAACTCAAAGATAATGAACACCAGCACGATGCCTGCCACTCCGAAGAGAGATGCGTTCGATGAGCCTGGCACGAGTTTGTCATAATAGAGATTACTGAAAACAGGAATTGTCAGCGCAAACATCGCCATAAACAATGAGGAGATAAAATATTTTGAGTAAAATATTTTATTATTTTTAAGGCCATTTTTTAAAATCTGGCTGATGCGAATGGAATCCACCACCTCACTGATCGGCTGCAATGAGAACGCCGACATCTGCTGGAGTGCAGAGCGTTCTATTTCAATCTGTCCAATATCATTTTGCATATTGACCAGTTTAAGTTTGTTATCGATACAACCAACACAAATGAGCCACTGCATTTCAGCCGTCAGCAGCAAAAGCGGCATGCTTTCATTAAGCAAATCATCTGGCTGGCTAAATTGCACTGCAGAAACTGACAACCCTAATGAAAGGAAATAATTTTTAATTTGTGTGTCATGTTCAACATCATTTTTATGATATTCGGTCAGTGATATTTCTTTATCACCTTCTCTTATTTCAATTTTAGCGCCATAGTTTCGCGCAATATACGTTAATGCACCGGACAGCCCTAAATCATACTGTTCAAATTCAGCTTTCATGGTTTGTTACTCAAAAAACCTCTGCTGTACCCACAGCAGAGGCATGTTAATTACGGGTGATCGACCTGCTGATCATCATGTGTCGTATTATCAATAGGTGTGATTGTCATTATTTCAGCACTCATGACTGCAGCAGCCTGATCATGACTTACTGAATCGTTTGTATCGCTTTCAGGTTCATCCTGCATCGTTGCCATGAGCAGAGCCGACGACGTATCGACGGTAACGCTGTACTCGATCTGTTGTGTGTTACCGGCCTTGTCCACAATGCCCAATTGCAGTGAGTGCGTACCATCGGCAATGTCACTCATCTGTAATGACCAGTCCCCTTGTTCATCCACCTGAATATGGATGGCTTCACCGCCATCAATGCTCGCCGATACCGTCGCCCCGGCTTCACCCTGTCCGGCAATGTCGAGCGTATGACTTTCACTGCGCCATTCATCAGGCTGATCGCCTTCATTGTTAACCAGCCGGGCGTCAAAAGTGTCAATCTGCGTATCGATAATGAAATCAAAAGGTTCGCTGTGGCTAACGTTGCCTGCTACATCGGTCGTTGTTATCACTAAATGATACTCACCGTCTGTCAGAGGCTCAGGTGGTGTAAAGCTCCACTCCCCGTCATCACTTTTAAGCGCATCATAGTTGTTACCATTAACGTTAACCGTCACGCTGTCGGCATCGGCATCAACGTCAGTCAAAATAAAGCCTGGCGTGTTGTCATTCACAATATGATCACCGCCGGTATCGGATTCCATCGCTGCCACAGGCACCGAGAGCGACTGGTCAACCGTCAGTTCAGTCACGGTGGTCTGACTGTTGCCCGCGTCATCCGTCACCGTGACCGTCACCGGCCAGGTGCCTTCTGGCAGCGCATCCGGCAACGTCAGGCTCCACCCGCCTTCTTCCCCCTGCACCGCGTTATAGGTCTGGCTGTTGATGGTCACGATAACCTGCGTAACATCCGCATCAATGTCCTGCAATACCAGTGTCGGCGTCGCGTTATTGGTGAGCATATCGCCCACGCTACCCGTGTCAGACATTGCGTCCAGCACCACCTCCGGTAATGACAGAGAGTGATCAATCTCCAGCATCACTGTCGCAGACTGGCTGTTACCGGCGGCATCCGTTGCGGTGACCATGACGGACCAGCGGCCTTCCGGCAGCGGTTCGGTAAATGTCAGGCTCCAGATGCCCTGACCACTTTGTAGCGCGTTATAACTCTGTCCGTTTAGCGTGACCACAACCTGGGTGACATCACTTTCGATGTTTTGCAGCAACAGCGTCGGCATAGTGTTGCTGGTGATCATGTCGCCGATAATGCCACTGTCGGAGGCAATATCCAGCGTCAGGGCTGGCACCGCACGCATCTCATCAAAAGTCACGTCCGGGCTGATGTTACCCACCGCATCTTCAGCATGGAGGGTTACTTTCCCGCCATCAGGATAATTAAACACCGTGCTCCAGTTGCCGTTGCTGTCCGCCGTGACGCTGGCGATAACCTTCCCAGTTTCATCTTCAACCACTAACTTACTGCCCGCTTCAGCAGTCCCGGACATGACCCACAGACCACTACCGTCAATAAAGACCGAGGTGTCAACCACCGGCACAGCCGGTGCCTGGGTATCAATGGTGACATCGTGACTGATGATTTGGGTATTGCCTGCGGGATCTTCAATTTTAAAGCTCAGGGAATAATTCCCGTCAGCCAGCGGGGTCGGCTCCATTGCCCATGTGCCATCGGCCGCAACCATCACGGAAGCAACCGCTACACCCGCCAGGAACACGGTCACCGTCGAGCCAGCCTCACCGCGACCAAAGAAGGTGACGTTTTGGTTGTTCAGCGCCCATTTGTCAGCGATGGTGGATTTATTGTCTTCAACATTGACGCTGAATGCGTCAATGCGGGTATCAACAACAATCACCATGCTGGTTTCTTTCTCATTACCGGCTTTGTCGGTCGAATTGAATTTAATATTCAGTTCACCATCCTGAAGCACCATTTTATTGATGCTGGCCGTCCAGTTGCCATCTTCCCCGACCCAGAACTGATTAACCGTTAACCCGTTCACCGTGATGCTCAGGTAACTTCCGGCTTCGGCCTTCCCGGTCAGGGTGGCGTTGGTGGTGATATCCGTCAGATAAGTCACGTCCCCGACGGTGATTGTCTCAACAGGCTGACCGTTGATCGTCGTCAACACGATTGGCGTATCATTGACGGTATCGATGGTAAAATTACGGGACTCGGTCGACGCCGTATTCCCTGCCGCATCTGTTATTTCAAAACGAATAGAATGCGAACCATCGTCCAGATCCGCCGGCACGGTATAGGTTGAATTGATCGAACCCGGCGTAATTGTTTCTACATACTCACCATCAATGTAGACCGATACTGGCTGGTTTTTTTCGCCGGTGATATTAAAGGTCGGCCGGGTAAAACCGGTATAATAGTCGTTGGCATAGTAACCCCCGTCGTTGGCCATTCCCTGGATTTGAATGTCTGTCTCGGTATCAATCGTCACCAGGATACGGGCTGACTCGGCGGTATTTCCCGCCGCATCCTCTGCAATAACACGCACAGAGTATTCACCGTCATTCATGGTGTCGGGGTAGGTCCATGACCAGTTTCCGTCAGCGTCAGCGACTGTGGTTGCTACCATCACTTCATCAACCAAGATATTGATTGTCGCGCCCGCTTCCGCCGTCCCGTGGAAGGCAGGCGGGTTAATATTGGTGATATTGTCGCCCTTCGATGCGGAGTTAGTCTCATCATTAAGCGAAATGGTGGGATAATCGGTATGGCTGTCCAGCGTCACCGGATAATCTTCACCCGCCACAACATTCCCTGCGATATCGGTCAGGGTAGCCGAAATAATATATTCACCGTCTTCCCCCAGCACGACCGGCATATTCCAGTTACCTTCGGCATCAACCGACGCACGGCCGATAACCGCACCGTTCACCCGTATTGTAACCGTTGAGTTAATTTCCCCGGTCCCGGTCAGTTCCAGAGCACGGGAATTAATCAGCTCCGGTGGCGCAGTCATCTCGAACCCGCTCACCGCGGTATCAATCACCACAACGGAGGTGGCACTGGTGACGGTGTTTCCTGCCGCATCGGTGGAGATAAACGTCACGTTGTAGTTACCGTCCTCGCTTTCCGGCAAGGTATAACTGGCCAGCCCAGAGGCGTCAGCGACAACCGTGGCGACTTTCACCTCATTGACATAAATATCCACCGAAGCGCCCGGATCGGTCATGGCCGATAAGGTTGGCGTCTTATCGTTGGTCACCATATCACCGATATCGCCACTGTTGCTCTCACGGGCCAGCGCCACATCACTGATACTGTTATGCGTGTCACACTGAATAATAATGTCTTTTTGGACTTTGTTACCTGCACTGTCCTCAGCTACCGCAATGAACGTATTGGCCCCTTCACTCAGTTCAACGCTGTAACTCCACTGTCCGTCGTCTCCCACCGTTAATGTGGTCAGTACCGAGCCATCCTTTCCGTAAAGAGTCAGCACCGCACCGGCCTCGGCCACCCCTTCCAGATTCACCGTGGTTTTATTGGTGATCAGGTCGGTTGAACTGCTGCCCGTATCGTCACTTTCCCGCAGAGTAAGGGTCAGCGGAGAGATATAGGAGTCCAGAATAAGGGGCGTCGGGTCGATCTGCATCGTATTTCCCGCCAGATCATTGACGGTAAAAGCAATCTCATGCGAACCGTCGTTGCCAATGACAGGAAGCCTGACCGACCAGGTTCCGTCACTGGACGTCGAGGTTTCAATAACAAATTTGCCATCAACATAAATTTTAATTTTCGCCCCGGGCTCGGATATCCCGCTTACCGTCGGGGTGTTGTCGCTGATATAGCCTTCATCGGTCATGCCGGAAATCGACCATTCCAAAGGTTCTACGTGCGTATCGACCACCAGATTTGCACTGTCTGAAAGCAGCGCTTCCTGACTGTTCGGGTCGATAATGCTTGCCTGCAGGCTGTAAGTGCCTTCAGCCATTACCGGCAGCTCATAGCTGTAACGACCTGTGGAGTCACTTTGTGCTGCACCAACGGCCACGCCATTGATATAGAGCGTGACTGTCACGCCCGGCAGGGTAATCCCCGTGATCACGGGCTTCGTATTATTGGTGATAAAATCACCCAGTGAGCCGCTGTCTGTATCGTTGCTTAACATCACCGTCGGTGGATCAAGATCGACCACCGGAATAATGAAGTTAAAGGATGTTTCCGAGGAAATATTTCCGGCTTTATCTTTGGCCGTGACGGCAATCACGTGGTCCCCGGAAAGGAAGGAACTTGGCGGCGTCCAGGCCCAGGTCCCGTTTGCCGACACTGTGACACTGGCGACTGTCATGCCATCAATTTTAATCGACAGATTTGAGCCCGCCTCTGCCATGCCGCTGAATTCAGGTGCCAGCCCCAGCGCTTCATGGGAGTTATTGGCATCAGATTCCGTCAGCCCGATAGTCGGCGTGGCAACCAGCGTATCAATGACAAAATTCATACTTTGTTCGGTCGAGTTACCGGCGACGTCAGTGGCCCGCACACTAATCGTATACTGCCCGTCAGCCAGATCAGCCGCAGTGAAGCTCCAGCTGCCGTCCGCATTCGCCTGCTGCTCAACGGTCTGCATGACTGTCCCGCTATTGTCTTTGATACTGATGACTATCTGCGCATGGCTTTCGGTGTTGCCTGAAAAAGTCGGGGACACATCGTTGGTCAGATGATCAGTGTGTGAAACGCCGGTATCTGACGCCGGATCCATTTCCATCGACAAGGCGATCTGCGTATCTATCACGAAACTGATACTGTTTTCAGCCTGGTTACCCGCGTTGTCGGTCATGATGACCGTGGCGGTATACTCTCCATCCGGCAGGTTATTGGGGCGAACGGTCCACTGGTCAGCGCTATTCATGGTGGCGATGTAGCTCGTACCATTAATGTTCACCCTGATCGCATCAACATCATCCGGTACGTTGCTGATCACAAAGACAGGCTGAGGATCGTTGGTAATATTATCTGACGCAGAGCTACCTGAATCACTGTCCGTGCTCAGATCGATCACCGGCATTGGAATTTGCGTATCAACCGTGAACGTCAGATCATCCGTCACATGGTTACCCGCAATATCAACCCATTCGACCTGCAGGGTATAGCTGCCATCGGCAAGGCTTTCTGCCGTATATATCCAGCGTCCATCCTGTTGCTCTACATTGACCGTAATACCGTTAAGCGTGGCCCGGACTGAAACCAGCGGTTCCGCTGCCGTAATTTCAAATCTCGGTGCGGTGACATTGGTCAGGTTATCGGTCACATTGCTGCCGGTATCATCGAGCAGCACCAGCCCCGGTGACTGCACGGTGGTATCGACGACAAAACTGTAGGTCGTTGAACTGGTATTGCCGGCTTTATCGGTGAAGCTGACCACGGCGGAATAGGTTCCGTCTGCCAGACTTTGCGGGACATCCCAGCCCCCCGCCTGCGGCTCGATTTGCCATGTTTCTCCGCCCAGCGTCACGCTGACCTGATAAATATCTTCAGGCATGTCGCTGATGATCAAACGAGGTTGCGCAACATTCGTGATGTTATCGCTTTTATCACCACTGTTGTCGGCGTCACTCAGCGAGACAACCGGTGAAGGGCAAACCGTATCGATAACGAAGTTTAACGAGCCTGATCGCGTATTCCCGGCCTGATCTTCGATTCTTACTTCTGCCACATAGTTGCCATCACTCAGCGCATCGGCATCCGGGATCTGGCATACCCATGTTCCGTCCACGCGGCTTGCCGGATAAGATTTGCCATTGAGCAAGACCACTACGGACCAGACATCGCTATCCACGTTGGATATTTCAAATTTCGGCGTGGCATCATTTGTCAGATTGTCGTTAGTGAGGTAACCGCTGTCACTGATCAGATCAATCAGTGGCATATTCAGTGTCGTATCCACCGTAAAGTCGAGCGTAGTCTGGGCGGTATTACCGGCTTTATCGGTCACCGATACCACGATGTTGTGTACCCCATCAGTGAGCACCGGCGTAGTGAATAACCATTTACCTGAACTGTCTTTCAGAATGGACGTCTGCGTACCGTTATCTAACGCCACCAGAACGGTGGTGACATCTTCAGGCACCGCAATATCAAAGGTTGGCATATTCTGCGTTGTGCAGTTGTCATTATCTGAGCGACCGGTGTCATCACCGGCAGCAAAATCTACACTCACCGATGTTTGTGTATCGACGTTGAAGATGATGGAAGACTCTGCGGTATTACCGGCATTATCCGTCAGCTCCACCTCAAGGGTGTAGCTGCCATCCTGCAGCGAGGCTGGCGGCTTAAAGCTCACCGGCGACAGTGACAGGTCGATCTCGTAACGTTGCCCGTCGAGGACTGCCACCATACTGTGCGCATCCGCAGGAATGCCCTGGAACAGAAAGACCGGCTGAGTATTACGGGTATAGTTATCCACGCTGCTGTTGCCTGAATCATCCTCATCACGTAAATCGATGGTGACCGGCATGAGCGTGGTATCTACAACAAAATCAACCTGCTGAGATGCCCTATTCCCTGCGGCATCAATGACCTGAACGTTGATCGCGTGCGCGCCATCTGAGAGTTCAGCCGGACAGGAGAAGATCCACTCGCCGTTAGTTTTGGTCAGTTCAACCGGCGTGGTGCCATCCAGAGAAACATAAACGTGTGAAACATCGTCAGAGACCTGAATAGTAAAATCAGGACGGGGATCGTATGTCAGGTGATCGTTGTCAGCGTAACCGGTGTCAGCAGACATCTGGATACTGTCAATTTGTACGTAGGTATCGATGACAAAGGTCATCGACTCCGTACTCTGATTACCCGCTTTATCGGTCACGAGGGTGCTTAACGTATACGTACCTGCCGCGAGTTCCGGTGCGGCCCAGTGCCAGGCATTCTGCGGATCTTTGCTCACCTCATAGGTCGTGCCATTAAGCACTACCTGAACTTTGTAGACGTCTGCATCAATATTGGTGAAGGTGAATTCAGGGGATCGGTTATTGGTGAGGTGGTCGGTCTGGCTGTCACCCGTATCCGATTGCTCATCCATTGTAATGATGGCTTTCGCGACCGTGGTGTCGACCGTAAAGGTAAAATCTTTGCTGCTGGTATTACCGGCACGGTCATGCAGATTGACGGACAGTGTGTAGGTTCCGTCATTTAGTACCTGGTCTGGTGTGAATGTCCAGTTTCCGGTCCCGTCTGCATAAATTTGGGTGGTTTTACCATTGAGAACAACGCTCATACCGGTGACGTCATCATCAATGTTTGTGATAACAAATCCCGGGCGATTTTTGCCCGTCAGATGGTCATTCGTATCATAACCGGTATCATCGCCGGTCACGAAAGAAACCACGGGTTGCGATAACTGGTTATCAAACGTAATGGTTTTAGTCGATGTTGTCTGGTTGCCCGCCACATCAGTCACATTGACTGTCAGGGTGTAATCTCCCGGGGTAGTCAATACCGGGGACGTGACTGACCATATCCCCGTGGCCGTTTGCGTGACATTGCAGGCAATGCCATTAATGGTTGCCGTCATGGTGACTACGTCGTCCGAGGTGGCGACGTTAAAATGCGGCTGTCCGGCATTGGTAATACTGTCGGTAGAAGAATCCCCTGTGTCGTTGAGCAATGTGATGTTGTCGATAGAGACTGAAGTATCAATAACGAAGCTGAACGAGGTGGTACGCTGATTACCCGCATTATCCGTGACAACCGCTAAAAGCTGGTATTCGCCGTCATCCAGTGCGACCGGAGGCATAAATACCCAGCTGCCATCGGACTGAGGTGTCACGGAATAACTGGCACCATTGAGACTTACGGTAATACCGAATACATCTTCCGGTACTCCTGTCAGGCTGAAGCGCGGGGTAGTCACATGCGTAATGTTATCGTCAACTGTACCGGAGTCGTCCTGATTCAGCATATCCACACCCAGCGGTTCAAGCGTGGTATCCACAGCAAAAATCTGGTCCCTCTGCGCGGTGTTTCCGGCCTTATCCGTTACCGTGACCTGCAGTGTATGCTCGCCATCGCTTAACCCGTCAGGCAGATTGATAACCCAGCCGCCTTCACTGTAGGTAGCCTGGATTGCTGCACCACCATCGACTGATACCGCCACGGTTTGTGCATCTGCCGGGGCGGAAAGGGTAAATGTCGGGCCGGTGACATTCGTCAGCCAGTCATTGAGTACACCGGTGTCATCATTGAGTGCAATACCCTCAACGCTTGTCACGGTATCAATCTGCAGCGGCGTGGTAATGATTTTTTCATTACCCGCATCATCCGTCACCGTTAACTGCACGGTATACGAGCCATCTGCCAGTGCTTCAGGCAGCGTGAAAGTGCCCGCGCCCTGTGAAATGGTCACAGGCCAGCTTTTGCCATTAAGCGATATCACCACGCTGACCACATCCGCATCAATATTGCCAATAGCGAACGTCGGGCGGGTATTATTCGTCAGGTTATCCGTATTACTGAAACCGGAATCATCTTCACTGTTAAGGGCCAACGTTGGCACTGACAGCTGGCTGTCGATGGTGAAATCCAGTGAGTTGGCGCTGCTGTTACCGGCCAGATCAGTGACCGTCACTGACAGGCTATGGTTACCGTCCCCGAGCGCGGATGGCACCGTAAAGTGCCACTGCCCGGCGGCATCCTGCACCGCCGCCTGTGCTACACCGCCGTCCACGCTGACCATCACCGTCGCGGCGTCGCTGTCGGTAACAATCGCAAAGCCCGGCGTGGTGTCGTTGGTCTGGTTATCCCCTGATGTACCGGTATCATCACTTAGCGTAATGACCGGTGCATTAATCGCCGTATCGACGGTCATATTCAGTGCCACGGAAGTGGCGGTATTACCTGCATTGTCAGTTACCCGCACCTGCACACTGTAATCGCCGTCTGCCAGTACCGGGGCGGTAAAGCCCCAGAGGCCGCCCTCTTTGGTCGCCGGATAGGCAGTGCCGTTGATCAGAACTTCTGCGGTCATCACGTCGGCATCGATACTGCTCAACACAAAGGCCGGGGTGGTATCGCGGGTAATATTATCTGTCGAATACCTGCCACTGTCGGATGCTTCAGCCAGATCAATCACGGGGACGGTCAGTTGGGTATCCACCGTAAAGCTGACCGGGCTGGATGCCGTATTGCCTGCGACATCGGTAATCACTGCGGTTGCCGTATAAACACCGTCTGCCAGAGAAACCGGCAGTGTAAAACTGTTCCCGTTGCTGAGATCAATGATGTATTCAGCCCCGTTACTGAGCACCAGTGTCAGGCTGGCCATATCTGCCGCAATATTACTGAAGGTAAACGTCGGGGTGGCATCATGTGTCACGCCGTCGCTGTTGCTGGCACCTGTATCAGACCCGGCGTTTAGTACAAGCGTGACCGGTGCAACAGCGGTATCCACCGTCATGTTAAGCGCTCCGGAAGTGGCCACGTTGCCCGCGTCGTCGGTCACCCGCACCTGCACGCTGTAGTCACCGTCAGTCAGTTCCGGCGCGGTAAAACTCCAGCTATCCCCGGTCTGCGTGGCCGGATACACGGTGCCGTTGATCAGCACCTCGACCGCGTCAACATTGCTCAGGGTAAAGGCCGGGGTAGTGTTATTGGTAATGTTATCGGTCATATCCGCGCCGCTGTCGGACGCATCGGTCAGATCGATAACCGGCACGCTCAGCGTGGTGTCCACGGTAAAGGCGAATGCCTCCCCGGAAATGCTGTTACCGGCTGTATCCGTGACCGTCACCACCAGGTTGTGTTCGCCGTCAGCGAGGTCGGCAGGTACAGTAAAGTGCCACTGTCCGGCGCTGTCCCGCACCGCCGCCTGCGCCGCGCCGCCGTCCACGCTGACCGTGACCGTCACCACATCACTGTCGGTCGCGATCGCAAAGCCCGGCGTGGTGTCATTGGTCTGGTTATCCCCCGCCACGCCGGTGTCGTCGCTCAGGGTAATCAGCGGTGCGGATATGGCGGTGTCCACCGTCACGTCAAGCGCCCCGGAAGTCGCCACGTTGCCCGCGTCGTCGGTGACCCGCACCTGCACAGCATAGTTGCCGTCCGTCAGTTCCGGCGCGGTAAAACTCCAGCTATCCCCGGTCTGCGTGGCCGGATACACGGTGCCGTTGATCAGCACCTCGACCGTCACCGCATCCGCGTCAACGTTGCTCAGGGTAAAAGCCGGGGTGGCGTTGTTGGTAATGTTGTCGGTGGTGCTCGCACCGGTATCTGAACCGTCATTCAGATCGATAACCGGCACGCTCAGCGTCGTGTCCACGGTAAAGGCGAATGCCTCACCGGACGTGCGGTTACCGGCAGTATCCGTCACCGTCACCACCAGGTTGTGTTCGCCGTCAGCGAGGGCGGCAGACACACTAAAGTGCCACTGTCCGGCGCTGTCCCGCACCGCCGCCTGCGCCGCGCCGCCGTCAATGCTGACCAGCACCGTCACCACGTCCGCGTCGGTCGCGATCGCAAAGCCCGGCGTGGTGTCGTTGGTCTGGTTATCCCCCGCCACGCCGGTGTCGTCGCTCAGGGTAATCAGCGGTGCGGATATGGCGGTGTCCACCGTCACGTCCAGCGCCCCGGAGGTCGCCACGTTGCCCGCGTCGTCGGTGACCCGCACCTGCACGCTGTAGTCACCGTCAGTCAGTTCCGGCGCGGTAAAACTCCAGCTATCCCCGGTCTGCGTGGCCGGATACACGGTGCCGTTGATCAGCACCTCGACCGTCACCGCGTCCGCGTCAATCTGGCTCAGGGTAAAGGCCGGGGTAGTGTTATTGGTGATGTTGTCGGTCATATCCGCGCCGCTGTCGGACGCATCGGTCAGATCGATAACCGGCAGGCTCAGCGTGGTGTCCACGGTAAAGGCGAATGCCTCACCGGACGTGCGGTTACCGGCAGTATCCGTGACCGTCACCACCAGGTTATGTTCGCCGTCAGCGAGGGCGGCAGGCACCGCAAAGTGCCACTGCCCTTCGCTGTCCCGCACCGCCGCCTGCGCCGCGCCGCCGTCCACGCTGACCAGCACCGTCACCACGTCCGCGTTGGTCGCGATCGCAAAGCCCGGCGTGGTGTCATTGGTCTGGTTATCCCCCGCCACGCCGGTGTCGTCGCTCAGGGTAATCAGCGGTGCGGATATGGCGGTGTCCACCGTCACGTCCAGCGCCCCGGAGGTCGCCACGTTGCCCGCGTCGTCGGTCACCCGCACCTGCACAGCATAGTTGCCGTCGGCGAGTTCCGGGGCGGTAAAGCCCCATATCCCGCCGGTCTGCGTGGCCGGATACACGGTGCCGTTGATCAGCACCTCGACCGTCACCGCGTCGGCGTCAATCTGGCTCAGGGTAAAGGCCGGGGTGGCGTTGTTGGTGATGTTATCGGTCATATCCGCGCCGCTGTCGGACGCATCGGTCAGGTCGATAACCGGCACGCTCAGCGTCGTGTCCACGGTAAAGGCGAATGCCTCCCCGGACGTGCTGTTACCGGCAGTATCCGTGACCGTCACCACCAGGTTATGCTCGCCGTCAGTGAGTGCCGACGGTACAGTAAAGTGCCACTGCCCTTCGCTGTCCTGCACCGCCGCCATGTCCGCGCCGCCGTCAATGCTGACCAGCACCGTTACCACGTCCGCGTCGGTCACGATCGCAAAGCCCGGCGTGGTGTCGTTGGTCTGATTATCGCCCGCCACGCCGGTGTCGTCGCTCAGGGTGACTACTGGCGCAGAAATCGCGGTGTCCACCGTCACGTTAAGCGCCCCGGAGGTCGCCACGTTGCCCGCGTCGTCGGTCACCCGCACCTGCACGCTGTAGTCACCGTCCGTCAGTTCCGGGGCGGTAAAGCCCCATATCCCGCCGGTCTGCGTGGCCGGATACACGGTGCCGTTGATCAGCACCTCGACCGTCACCGCGTCGGCGTCAATCTGGCTCAGGGTAAAAGCCGGGGTGGCGTTGTTGGTGATGTTATCGGTCATATCCGCGCCGCTGTCGGACGCATCGGCCAGGTCGATAACCGGCAGGCTCAGCGTGGTGTCAACGGTAAAGGCAAAAGGCTCGCCGGACGTGCTGTTACCGGCAGTATCCGTCACCGTCACCACCAGGTTATGTCCGCCGTCAGCCAGTGCCGACGGTACAGTAAAGTGCCACTGTCCGGCCGCGTCCCGCACCGCCGCCTGCGCCGCGCCGCCGTCCACGCTGACCACGCTGACCAGCACCGTCACCACGTCCGCGTCGGTCGCGATCGCAAAGCCCGGCGTGGTGTCATTGGTCTGGTTATCCCCCGCCACGCCGGTGTCGTCGCTCAGGGTGACTCCCGGCGCTGATATGGCGGTGTCCACCGTCACGTCCAGCGCCCCGGAGGTCGCGACGTTGCCCGCGTCGTCGGTGACCCGCACCTGTACGTTGTAGTCACCGTCGGCGAGTTCCGGCGCGGTAAAGCTCCAGCTATCCCCGGTCTGCGTGGCCGGATACACGGTGCCGTTGATCAGCACCTCGACCGTCACCGCGTCCGCGTCAATCTGGCTCAGGGTAAAGGCCGGGGTAATGTTATTGGTGATGTTGTCGGTCATATCCGCGCCGCTGTCGGACGCATCGGTCAGGTCGATAACCGGCAGGCTCAGCGTGGTATCCACGGTAAAGGCAAAAGGCTCGCCGGACGTGCTGTTACCGGCAGTATCCGTGACCGTCACCACCAGGTTATGCTCGCCGTCAGCCAGTGCCGACGGTACAGTAAAGTGCCACTGCCCTTCGCTGTCCTGCACCGCCGCCTGCGCCGCGCCGCCGTCCACGCTGACCGTGACCGTGACCACATCACTGTCGGTCGCGATCGCAAAGCCCGGCGTGGTGTCATTGGTCTGGTTATCCCCCGCCACGCCGGTGTCGTCGCTCAGGGTGACTCCCGGCGCTGATATGGCGGTGTCCACCGTCACGTCCAGCGCCCCGGAGGTCGCGACGTTGCCCGCGTCGTCGGTCACCCGCACCTGCACGCTGTAGTCACCGTCGGTCAGTTCCGGCGCGGTGAAGCTCCAGCTATCCCCGGTCTGCGTGGCCGGGTAGGACGTGCCGTTAATCAGCACCTCGACCGTCACCGCGTCCGCGGCAATCTGGCTCAGCGCAAAGACCGGGGTGGCGTTGTTGGTGATGTTATCGGTGGTGCTGGTACCGGTATCTGAACCGTCGGTCAGATCGATAACCGGCACGCTCAGCGTCGTGTCCACGGTAAAGGCGAATGCCTCACCGGATATGCTGTTACCGGCAGTATCCGTCACCGTCACCACCAGGTTATGTTCGCCGTCAGCGAGGGCCGACGGTACAGTAAAGTGCCACTGCCCTTCACTGTCCCGCACCGCCGACTGCGCCGCGCCGCCGTCCACGCTGACCAGCACCGTCGCGGCGTCGCTGTCGGTCGCGATCGCAAAGCCCGGCGTGGTGTCATTGGTCTGGTTATCCCCCGCCACGCCGGTGTCGTCGCTCAGGGTAATCAGCGGTGCGGATATGGCGGTGTCCACCGTCACGTCCAGCGCCCCGGAGGTCGCGACGTTGCCCGCGTCGTCGGTGACCCGCACCTGCACAGCATAGTCACCGTCGGTCAGTTCCGGGGCGGTAAAGCCCCAGATCCCGCCGGTCTGCGTGGCCGGATACACGGTGCCGTTGATCAGCACCTCGACCGTCACCGCGTCCGCGTCAATCTGGCTCAGGGTAAAGGCCGGGGTGGCGTTGTTGGTGATGTTATCGGTCATATCCGCGCCGCTGTCGGACGCATCGGTCAGATCGATAACCGGCACGCTCAGCGTGGTGTCCACGGTAAAGGCGAATGCCTCGCCGGATATGCTGTTACCGGCAGTATCCGTGACCGTCACCACCAGGTTGTGTTCGCCGTCAGCCAGTGCCGACGGTACAGTAAAGTGCCACTGCCCGGCGCTGTCCCGCACCGCCGCCATGTCCGCGCCGCCGTCCACGCTGACCAGCACCGTCACCACGTCCGCGTCGGTCGCGATCGCAAAGCCCGGCGTCGTGTCATTGGTCTGGTTATCCCCCGCCACGCCGGTGTCGTCGCTCAGGGTGACCAGCGGCGCGGATATGGCGGTGTCCACCGTCACGTCCAGCGCCCCGGAAGTGGCCACGTTGCCCGCGTCGTCGGTCACCCGCACCTGCACAGCATAGTTGCCGTCGGTCAGTTCCGGCGCGGTAAAGCCCCAGATCCCGCCGGTCTGCGTGGCCGGATACACGGTGCCGTTGATCAGCACCTCAACCGTCACCGCGTCGGCGTCAACGTTGCTCAGGGTAAAGGCCGGGGTGGCGTTATTGGTGATGTTGTCGGTGGTGCTCGCACCGGTATCCGATCCGTCATTCAGGTCGATAACCGGCACGCTCAGCGTCGTGTCCACGGTAAAGGCAAAGGCCTCACCGGACGTGCTGTTACCGGCAGTATCCGTCACCGTCACCACCAGGTTATGTTCGCCGTCAGCCAGTGAGGCAGACACACTAAAGTGCCACTGCCCTTCGCTGTCCCGCACCGCCGCCTGCGCCGCGCCGCCGTCCACGCTGACCAGCACCGTCACCACGTCCGCGTCGGTCGCGATCGCAAAGCCCGGCGTGGTGTCATTGGTCTGGTTGTCGCCCGCCACGCCGGTGTCGTCGCTCAGGGTGACTCCCGGCGCAGAAATCGCGGTATCCACCGTCATGTTAAGCGCCCCGGAAGTGGCCACGTTGCCCGCGTCGTCGGTCACCCGCACCTGCACAGCATAGTTGCCGTCCGTCAGTTCCGGCGCGGTAAAACTCCAGCTATCCCCGGTCTGCGTGGCCGGGTAGGACGTGCCGTTGATCAGCACCTCGACCGTCACCGCGTCCGCGTCAATCTGGCTCAGCGCAAAGGCCGGAGTAGTGTTATTGGTGATGTTATCGGTGGTGCCGGCACCGGTATCTGAACCGTCGGTCAGATCGATAACCGGCACGCTCAGCGTCGTGTCCACGGTAAAGGCAAAAGGCTCGCCGGACGTGCTGTTACCGGCAGTATCCGTGACCGTCACCACCAGGTTATGTTCGCCGTCAGTGAGGGCGGCAGGCACCGCAAAGTGCCACTGCCCGGCGCTGTCCCGCACCGCCGCCATGTCCGCGCCGCCGTCAATGCTGACCAGCACCGTCACCACGTCCGCGTCGGTCGCGATCGCAAAGCCCGGCGTGGTGTCATTGGTCTGGTTGTCGCCCGCCGTGCCGGTGTCGTCACTCAGGGTGACAACTGGCGCAGAAATCGCGGTGTCCACCGTCACGTCCAGCGCCCCGGAGGTCGCCACGTTGCCCGCGTCGTCGGTGACCCGCACCTGCACAGCATAGTTGCCGTCGGCGAGTTCCGGCGCGGTAAAGCCCCACACGTTGCCCTCTTTGGTGGCCGGATACACGGTGCCGTTGATCAGCACCTCGACCGTCACCGCGTCGACGTCAATGTTGCTCAGGGTAAAGGCCGGGGTGGCGTTGTTGGTGATGTTATCGGTGGTGCTGGCACCAGTATCCGATCCGTCATTCAGGTCGATGACCGGCACGCTCAGCGTGGTGTCCACGGTAAAGGCAAAGGCCTCACCGGACGTGCTGTTACCGGCAGTATCGGTCACCGTCACCACCAGGTTGTGTTCGCCGTCAGCGAGGGCGGCAGGCACCGCAAAGTGCCACTGCCCTTCGCTGTCCCGCACCGCCGCCTGCGTTGCGCCGCCGTCCACGCTGACCATCACGGTCACCACGTCCGCGTCGGTCGCGATCGCAAAGCCCGGCGTGGTGTCATTGGTCTGGTTGTCGCCCGCCACGCCGGTGTCGTCACTCAGGGTGATAACCGGGGCAGAAATGGTCGTATCGACCGTCACGTTCAGCGCCGCCGAGGTCGCACTATTACCCGCAAGATCGGTAACAGTGGCAGTAATGGTATGAATGCCATCCGCAAGTTCAACAGGGCAAACGAGTGACCAGACGCCATTATTCAGACTTGCCGGGTAGTCAGTGCCATCAATGTTAATCAGAACATGTGTAACATCACTATCAACACTATTGAGTACGAAAATAGGACTTTTAGTATTCGTAATATTATCTGTGGCTGAAGCTCCGGAATCGGATTCATTCAGCAGGTCTACAGAAGGTATATTCAGGGATGTATCGATAGTGACATGGATTTTTTCGGAGGTAGCAATGTTGCCCGCAACATCAACGACACTCACATGAAAGGCATAGCTGCCTTCCGGCAGAGATTGTGGATAGGTAAATTGCCATTGGCCTTTTGCATCAGCACTGGCTTTACCCGCTATGTTGCCGTCGCAGTATAATGTGATACTGGCAAAAGGTTCCGCCGTACCCGCGAATGACGGTAAATTAACGCTGGTAATATGGTCATCCGGATTGTCACCACTGTCACTTAATAAATCGATAGTAGGAATATCAGTATGTAAGTCGATAATAAGTGGGATAGAAACCGAGTTCGCGCTATTACCTGCAATATCGACTGCCGTAACCATGACGTTATATTCGCCTTCGGCTAAGGTTTTATCTGCCGGGATACGGAAACTCCAGTTACCATTTTTATCCGCAATAGCACTGCCATAATAGGTGCCATTTATCATCAGGCTGATTTCAGCTCCGGCTTCCGCTACACCTTTGAATAATGGCTGCGGATCTTTAGTAATCCCATCTGTATGTGTAATACCGGTATCAGAATCAGCATCCAGCATGATAGTGGGTGTTGAAGTGACGGTATCAATAACAAGTTCATACGTTGAGCTGGAAATATTGCCGACTTCATCCATGGCAATGATCTCAACACTATAATTATCATCGGCCAGACCAGGGTTGGGATTTATTTCGAAAGACCAGTGCCCCTCTTCATCAGCGGTCGTTTTCCCCATTTCCTTGCCATCAAGCATGAGGGTAATTGTGACGTATTTTTCAGCAACCCCTGTTACCCGTAAATTATCATTATGGTTGGTAATCCAGTCATTTTGGCTGGATCCTGTATCATCATCGGTATCCAATGCAGCAACAGGCTTTTGAGTCAGGGTATCGACAGAGAATATGTATTCCTCTGAAGGAAGCGAGACGTTACCCGCGATATCCTGAGCCTCCACCACTATTTTATGTTCACCCTCTTTCAACCCCGGTGCGACATCAACTGACCACGTTCCTTCAGCAGTGACCGTCACAGTGGCGTATTTTTTGCCATCAATATAAACGCTGACATGACTCCCCGCCTCGCCAGTTCCCACTAAAAGAGGTGTCGTATCATTTGTCAGGGTGGCACCGGATTGTGAGATAACATAATCGTCAAGGGCAATAGTCGGCGTTACAGGTGCGATGGTATCTATCGTGTAGCTAAAATCATAATCCTGCGCATTACCCGCAAGATCCACGACGGTGATAATAAGCTGATTTACCCCTTCTGCGGATTCGCCAGAGAATCTGAAGGTATAATTTCCGCTTTGAGAAGCGTCGGTTTCAAGGGTTTCCCCCGTGGTCGTATTGGTAATGGTGATATGGCTGAATGAGTCTGTTTTACCCGTAAATATCGGGCTGGCAACATTTGTATAATTATCGGCAGCATTGCCACTGTCACTGCCCGCTTCGATCTGAATAGAAAATGCATCGATATTGGTGTCAATTTCAATATCAATCGCATTCGATGCTGTGTTACCGGCACGGTCCGAGGCAATGACCTGAACGTTATAGGTGCCGTCCATAAGAATAACATTACTGTCGAGGGTATAACTCCAGTCACCTTTGCTATCAGCGGTAACATCAACGATTTTATATCCGTTAACATACAACTCTACAACAGAGTCCGGTTCGGCTTTACCGCGAAAACCAGGCGTGACATCATTTGTTATTTTGTCATCAGAATAGAGGCCGGTATCACTGTTTTCATCAAGAATAATGGTGGGCGTTTCAGGGGGAATGGTATCAAGCGTAATAATACCTGTTGTACTGGCACTATTATCCGCTTTATCAGTCGCCACTACCGTAATATCATTAATGCCTTCCTGAAGTTCATTTCCGCTAAACTGATATGACCAGTTACCTTCAGCGTCCGTTTTTACGGTCGTCAGTAAAATGTCGTTGATATAAATATCAATGTTCACACCGGCTTCAGCCGTACCTATAATTTTGGCATTGGTAAAGCGCGTTAAGTTTTCATCAGGGATCTGATCTTCTACTGGAATAGAATATTGTGAACTCAGTTCAAAGGTAGGAATTTCTGTCACGGTATCGATGGTAACCAGAATTTTAGCACTACCGCTTCCACCCTGACCATCCTCAACATCGGCCTGGATCGTATGCTGACCATCCGGGAGTTCTGAGGCAACATCAGCAACAAAATTCCCCATGTTGTCTGATTGTACAACTGCCACAACAATCCCATCAATTTTTAAGATAATGTTTGCATTAGGCGCGGTCGAGCCGATAAATGAAGGGGATGCGATATTGGTGATATTGTCATTTTTTGTACCACTGTCACTTTTGTCATCAAGCTTTAAAGAAATATCAACCGGCTTAACAATAACTTCATCGCCCGTCTTTTCAGACGTTTTGCTACTTGAAGAAGAAGATGAGGAATTATTATCTTCCAGTTTAAGCCGCTCTGACTCTGCAACGCCTTCTTCATCATATTTTTTCTTTTTGAAGGATGCGGCCTCCTGTTCTTCGCCGGATTCATTAGAAACGCCGCTGCCATTGGTGGAAACTTTATTTTTAGCTTTATTATCCAGGAATTCCTGCAATTGTTGTTCAACTTCATTGGCCGCTTTTCGGGCTTCTTCCGCTTCTGCGCGTAAACCTTCAGCTTCTTTCCTGAGTTTATCCGCCTCTTTGTTAACCTCTTCGAGACGGTTTACCTCTTCTTCTGTTTTCGTATCGGCATTTTCTTTGATGACGCGCGCCTGCCGGTCTTCCGATAATGATGAATCAAGTCGTTCCAGCTCTAAATTACTCAGATCAATGGATTTAAGGAGATTTTGCCCGGAAATATCACCATCAGTAAAAGAAAACACCACTTTACTGTGTTCAAGACTCGAATATAAAGCACCGTTGACAATATTTACGGTTGTACCATCGGAAAAAATAAACTTTAAATCGGTACCACTAATGATGAAATGCGCCTGTTCTTTATTGCCAAACTGTTTTAAATCGACAACTGAGCTGTCATTGATGAATATTGTTTTGTTAGCCATTTTTTAATCCTTTCAATTATAATTCAGGCGCATTACGTTGTGCAGGGGATAAAGGTTCAGAAAACATTTGCCTCATCCCTTTAGTCAGTGGTGACATGAGATATTTCATAATGCTGTGCCGGCCGGTAATGATATTTGCGTCCACCGTCATACCGGGCATTATTTTAATTAAGTCCTGAGGGGGTATTTCAAATTTTACAATGACTTTGTAGTATCGGATCATAGAACCGTTGACAGACTCCTCATAGGAATCAGGACTGATCTGTTCAATAGTCCCTTTATAGGGTTTGGTGCCCGACATCATAAAGGACAGGACATTGATATTGACCTTGCCCCCAATGAACACCTGATCACGATCTTTAGGCATCACTTTGACTTCTGCCTGCATCAGGGTTGAAAAAGGTTTTATTTCGAACAAAGCATCCGCCGGCTGTATGACGCCGCCTTTCGTAGATGCGCTTTTATTTATCTGATAGATGACGCCATCAATCGGAGATTTAACATTCGTCTCCTGTAACTGACGTGATAATATTTTAATCGTCGACTCACACATCGCCAGTTCTTTCTGAGCTTCGGCAAGATCTTTCGAAAGTGAATTACGCAGTTCATAGTCTGCGTTATTCATTTCACTGTTAATGAAATCAACTTCATCTTTTTTTGATGAAATCTGGTTATCCAGGTCAATCAGCTCAGAATTCAGCCGCACTGCGGACTGTTTTTTATCTAACAGGTTGGTGTAGGAGCTGATGCCTTTTTTGACCAGAGGAGACAGAATATTAATTTCTTCCTGCAGCAACCCCAGTTCACTCTTCTTACTGATTTTTGCCACATTCAGTCCATTGATATCTGAAGACAGTCCGGTAATTTTGACTTCCTTAGTTCTGATCTGGCTCTTCACCATCTGAATATTACTGATAATGTCTTTATTGATCAGATCGCTTACGTTAAGCGCAGTGATTTTATTTTCACTGGATAACACCTTGGTGAGTTCTTCAATACTTTTTTTCAAATATTCAGATTGGGTAAAGTAGCGGTCATATTCTTTCTGCACATCCAGGTTTGAGACCCTGGCGAGAATCTGGCCTTTTTTAATGACATCACGTTCGGAGACAAAAATCTCCTCTATTGTCCCACCTTTAGAAAGGGAAACGATTTGAGTATTATCTTTCGTGGCAATAATACCCTGCCCATGTACAACGGAGTTTACTTTTACCAAACTGAAAAGAATAATGATCAGGAACGTCATGATCATTATGACCATCATCAGATGGTCACTTTGTTTTCTGTTCATCGCAAAAGAGACCTTGATCCCGGTTTTATGACATCATTTTGCAGTTGCAATACTTTGAGCAAAGTCGAAATCTGCGACATCTGTTCAAGCTTGGACTGGTAGATGCCGTACGTCGATTCAATCATGGATATGTGAGCCTGGAAAAGTTCATTGCGACTGGAAATAACATCCAGCAATGATTTTTGCCCAAGGTTGAATTCTTCTTTGTATAACTCCGTCATTTTACCGGCGTTATCATAGGAGCGCTTTGCAATATCAAGGGCTTCCAGATTGGAGCGATATTTCGACAATGACACATCAATGCTATTGCGAGTTTTTAAAATAAAATCATCTGCTTCCAGTTTTGACTGACCATAGCGGGCAGCAAACTTGCTTTCTTCTGACTGATTTTTGAAACCATTGAAGATATTGAATCCTATTTTCACGCCAACTCTAACTTCATCTCGATAATCTTCCGGCTCAGCATCTGCGGAAGGATTATTGTCGGTATAGTTGATGTTCGCATCTATCGTCGGATAGTTAGCAGCTTTAGCTGCTTTAATATCTGAATATGCCGCATCAGTATTTTTTTGCAGAGACTTCCAGGTCGGATTATCCCGCATTACCTGTTTAATCACGCTTTTACTGTCGGTATCAAATTTGTAACTGTCAAAAACATCAGGTAAACGGGAAATATTTTCCAACGTGACTGCATCACCTGTCATATTACGGATTTTAGCCAGTTCGGTGTCTGCCTGCGAACGATACGTTAATTCCTGCGTGCTTAACGCATCGATGGATGCCTGGACTTTACGTAAGTCTGACTGCATCGCCACCCCTGAATTGATGAGTTCAGAAAAATCATTCAGCATTTTTTTGTAGAAAATCTTTTCTTCATCAATACTTGCCAGGATATTTTTTAGTTTTTCAATATTGAGAAAAGCATCTGTCGTTTCTTTCGCAGTTGTGTTCATGCTTTGCAAGAAATCACTGGCACTGCTTTCTTCAACACTTTCAGATTTCTCAATATTGTTACTCCTCACACCAAAATCGGCGATCCGATAGGCAAGACTGATCTTATTTTCGATATTATTCTCGTCTCCGTCGCTTTTATTTTTTTGCGAAGTTTCCGATGTTGCATCCAATGTCGGATAAAGGGAAGATTTGCTCATATTCGTTTCCTGATGCCGACGTTCGATATCAAGAAAAGAAATAGCCACCGAAGGCTGAGCTTCCAGCGCGTGTTTTACCAGGACCGTAAGAGGATAGGCTCCGCTGTCCTGAACCGCGCGCTGTGAAGCGAAAGCCGGCACAGACAATACGGTAATACCGATCATTAATGAGATTATCGAGATTTTCACGGTTTTTTCTTATCCTTCAATACCAGCACATCTTTTTGCAAAGAACATTGCATATCGGCAATTTGGGAGAACAGAGGTGCGAACGTTTTCAGATGTCCCTGGATATGGCTCTGAGTTTCACTGTGCAGGTCGGTATTTTTCAATTCATGAAGAACAATGTGTTCATCCATTTTGTTCAGCTGCAGATGATTCTTTTCATGTATGATTTGTGTGGTGGCATGCAGGTCGGTGAGCGAGTTTTGTAAACTGCTTGTTTCTTGCAAAAGCGTTTCCTGACTGCGCCCGATATCTTGCTGAGAAAGGTTTAACGCTTTTAGCTGACCTTCCTGAGCATCAAGCTGTTCATGCTGACTGACCAGAAGAGCATGCTGACCGGAAACCTGCTGCTGTGTGGCAGTAATGGCTGTGTGCTGATCGGTTAATTGCAGATTTGCATTCATGACACCCTGATGGATTTCATTTAACTGGCCCGCGCCCCTTTCGCAGACGGTCAATAATGACGTTTCAAATTGTGCGCGCTGTGTATGGCTGATGTTGTCCTGCTCGACCATGCTGTGCAGGGTATTATTCGAGTCTGCGCACATATTCAGTAAACGATCCTGGAAGCTGAGCAGCGTATCTTTAATGTCACTGACCATTTCATCCAGCGATGAAACAATGCGCAGAGTGCGGGTCTTTGCGGGTTGATGTTTGCGCTTCATTTCACGAATGAATTCGAGCTTAGTATCGCGCAGCGTCACGTTGAGACGGACGAACGCATTGCGAACCAGCGAGCTCATGACGTTCAGAAGAATGGCGCTGACCACACCATAAATTGAAGAAACAAACGCCGTATTCATACCCCGGAGAGGTTCAGACAAAGAAGAGACAACGTTCACGATGATCTTCAGAGTATCCGCATCATTCCCTCCCCCTATTTGTGATTTATCAAGCAAGGAGATAACCGACGCAATGGTCAGCGAGAGACCCGCAAACGTGCCCAGCAGACCGATCATGGTGGAAATATTGGCGCAACTTAAAATCGCAGACATGCGTTGGTTGTGTTTACGGTTCACACTTTCATCAATGTTTTCATACACTGACAGTAATGTGTCATCGTCAAGACCGTGCTCTTTTTTAAAGACAATTTTATTCGCATCCCCTAACAGGTGAGCTGTTTTTTTATCGTCTTTTGTTTTTAATACAGTGTCGCATCTGTTTATTTCAATAAATGATGATAATACGATCACACAACCGATGGCATACACAATGATGACGACAGTATTATAAAATGCTGCGACGGCATAAGTGCCGATAATATAACTTCGGACACCAGGAACGATCATGAGTATCAAAGGGATTAAGGCAATAAATAAAGCACCCAAAAAACCCATTTTATTCTTCAGGAAAATACCACTTTGTTTAATGTAATTCATTATGTTACTCAGTTTTTGTAATGACAGCGCTGTTATTCATAACAGCAGCATCGTTGATCACTGAAATAGCGACGTCCTGATTAGCTTCAGTCTCTTTCACAATTTTCAAAAGAATAATTCCCCGCTGATAAGCAAGTCGCATAGCATCGGAGACGGAAATAGATTTTTCGACATTGGTATATACCTTGACAGAAGCAGCTTTATTATCAGCCTTTAACCATTCATTCAATTTATCTATAATTTCAGGGGAATAACCCTGTTCCATTTTTTTAAAATGAATAATAAATTGATTACCTTTTATCTCATATGCCGGATTTTCTTTTTGCACATCAAACTTGCCGTTAGCGTTTTGCACCGGCGTGCCTCCTTGTTGTGCCAGCGTTATGACTGTCTGGTTTTCCTTTTGCTCTTCAGTTTGAGCCGGAGATTGTTTCCCCTCGTTTTCTGCTACGTCGGTGGAATGATTTCCCGGGACATTTTCAGCAGATTTGCTCATATTTTTTTGCGACTCTACGGGCTTGGGTAATGCCGTTTGTTCAGGTAATCCCTTTGCGGTATATGTCGCCGAGGGGGTTTCAGGAACATAATGTTTTTTAGCGCTTTCATACATCGTCAACATGCTGTTGAGAACAAATACCAACATCAAAAAAATGAAGATGCATAAAACCGTAGAGAAGGCATCCACAAAGGTGGGCCATGGGTTACTTTCTTCCATATATCATCCAGACAGTGAAACGATTAAATAATCTATTCAGAAATTGTATATTTCCCAGGCCAGGATATCCTCTTACTTAAGTATTAAGCATTGCTAAATATCTTGTATCCTGTTGAAAATATAGAATTATCCGACCCATCACCGGATGATATTTCAGTAAAACGAAAGCGTAAGTGACAGGGGTTATAAACCAAAACACATATCGAAAGTTGTAGATTACGGATGGCTGACACGTCAGCTTCCGCTCAGCTATTGATCTGATGATTTAAAGACAATAAGCCTGTGGGAAAATATATTTTCAGAGGGAATATTTGGAAGAAAATAGGATCAGAGGGAGTGAAAAAGAGTATGTCGCCAAACCTTAGAAAGACGACATACAAAGCTGAAAGTACCCGGTTTAAGTACAGTCAGAAAAATGTCTGCATACCTGCGGTAAAGGCAGGCAGCGATAATGAAGAGTGAAGGTTTGGCGCGTAAAATTACGCGCCGGAGAGTATTACGAATTCATCTGGAACAGGGACATCCCCTGCATGGCGCTGTATGTCTTATACGATGCCTGAAGCGCGACCTGCTGCAATGTATAGGTTGAAATGGCGGAGGTCCACTCTGTATCTACCAGGTTACTGAGTTTGGTGGAGTTCGCCAGGTCACGGTTGTCGCCCAGCGTATCGAGATTGTCCAGTTCATCCATCTGCGTACCCAGCTCTGAACGCACGGAAAGTACGTTGTTGAGTGAGTTACTCAGGCCACGGTTGGCTTTATCAATGGCATCGGTGTATTGCGTATCCGTGGTGTTAGCCGCCGAAGGCGTTTTCAGCGCGGTCAGTGCACCGTCGATGGTTTTGAACACATCTGTCTCACTCGGCGAGCCGTCCGGTTCGGCTTTCGCATCACCGGTTAATGAATCAAAAATCTGGTTACCGGTATGGTTGATGGTCATCGTCCGGCTGGCATCAACCTGCTGCGTAATGGACGTCGTACCCCCGGAATAGGTCACCGCACCCGTTGTGGCGTCCTGCGTATACGGCGCGGTATCACTTTTGTAGCCGGCGAAAATGAAACGGCCGTTACCGTCAGTGCTGTTCGCAAGGTTCAGTAACTGCGATTTCAGGCTTTCCAGTTTGGTCGCCAGAGAAGAGCGGTCATCATCGCTTAAAGAACCGTCACCGGCCTGAACAATCAGCGTCTGCGCAGACTGAATGGTCGAGGTCACGCTGCTTAAAACCGACTCTTCCTGACTCATGCTCTGGTTAGCAAAGGTACGGGCTACGGAAAACTGACTGTTCTCCGATTGCGCCTGACGCACCAGCACCGCCTGCGACGCCGCCAGCGGATCATCCGAAGGTTTGCTTACTTTGCTGCCGGTGGACAGCTGTAAACCTGTCGCCTGAAAGCGGTTCTGGCCATCCAGCACCGCATTCATGTTTTGGTCGTAAATCATATTGGTACTAAGACGCATGGCATCAGTTCCTTGTCAGTTCTGGGATCAGCGAATGTTGATGATCGCGTCGAATATCGTCGAAGCCGTCTTCACGACCTGCGCGTTCGCCAGATAATATTGCTGGTAACGTTGCAGATCGCCGTATTCTTCATCGAGGTTGACCCCGGAGATAGACTGCTGCTGGCTGGTGAGCTGCGTGACAATATTGGCCTGCGAGGTACTGGTAGTTGTCAGGGTGGCAACCTGGTTGCCCACGTTACTTACCATGCTGGCGTAAGCGCCTGACAGGGTGGATTTACCTTCTACCAGTTTTGCCGTTTGCAGATTCAGCAATTTCTGCGCGTTGGTGTTGTCACTCACACCGCTGTTTGCCGCGCCCGCAGCGGCGATCAATGAAGAATCACTGATGGCCACATTCATGCTGCCTGCCACGTTACTGACCGTTTTGATGGTCACGCTGTCATTGTTGTCCGGCGTACCGCTGACGGAAACAGACAACCCGTCGAAATTCATCGTCGGATTACCGCTGCTGTCGGTGCCTGCTGTCGGGGTGATTTTTGCTCCGTCGGAGACGCGTGTCACATCCCAACTGCTGCCATTATAAGCCATGGTGTAATCGCTGGCCTTCACTGCTGCCGTGTCGGTATACGCCACGCTCACTTGTGCACTGCCGGTGTTTTTGGTGTTGCCTACGGTAGTGGCACCGGTGAAGGAGAAGAAGTTCGTTCCCGCATCACCGTTGAGATCAAAACCGGCTTTGTTGGTGGTGTTGAAGCTGTCAGACAGCGCCAGCGCCAGTTGCCCGAGCTGGTTAATGGCCGGTTCCAGGTTGTCTTTACGGAAAGCCAGTGTACCGCCGAGCGAACCGGTGGTCAGACGGCTTTCCTGAATTTCAGAAACCGAACCGTCAGGTTGGGTCATGCCGACCGTCAGTTTGGAAGGATCGGCACTCGAAGCCATGGCAACAACCGTTTTGGCGTTGCCGCCACTCACCAGCGGCGTGCCGTTGGCGAAGGAAATATTGTAGGTGTCTCCGTCCTGCTGGGTCACAACCACACCGGTGACGTTGTTCAGCTGACTGACCAGTTGGTCACGCTGATCGAGCAAGGCGTTAGGTTCCTGTCCGGTGCTGCCGCGCGTTGCGGTGATCTGATTATTCAGTTTGGCAATCTGCGACGCAAAGGTGTTGATCTGGTCAACATTCTGCGTGACCTGCTGGTTAACGGCGGTATTCATGTCGTTCAGGTATTTGGCGGAACTGTTGAACTGGGCGGTTAAACCCTGAGCCTCCCCCAGAACAGACTGACGCGCCGAGCTGTCGCTGGCATTGCTGGTCAGCGTTTGCAGGCCTTTAAAGAAGGTCGACATGGTGGCATCAATACCGGTGGAGCTGTCGCCGAGCAGGTCATCAATAGAACTGGCCTGATCAAGCTGCGTTGACAGCGCGCTGCCGGTTGCGCTGGCACCCAGAAGCTGTTTCACCACGAAAGAATTGTACTCACGATTCACACCCGTCACCGTCACACCATTTCCGATATAACCGACAGGCGTCGAGGTACCATTACTTTGCGTAATAATGGCGGTCTGGCGGTTATAACCCGCCACACTGACGTTAGCGATGTTGTTCCCGGTGGTACTGAGCGCCGCCTGCGCTGCGTTCAGTCCGCTCATTGCGGTATTAATTAAGCTGCTGGACATGAGTGACCTTTTGGCTGCCGGTGACTTTTACCACCGTATAATTAAGGGAACTGAAACGGGGGTTATCCCCTTTTCCCATTCTGATCGTATTATCGGCCTGCACCGCTAAAACTTGAGAAAAAAAACGAGGATTTGCAGGACTAGAAGATATCTTTTAAATCATGGCTATAGGCCTTCACGGCCTGCTCGCCCGCGCCTTTAATTTTCTGGATCACACTCACCAGTTTGTCGGCGTAATTCGGGTCAGTTGCATAGCCGGCACGTTGCAGTGCATGTGCGGCTTGTTCAGGGGTGTTAGCTGAGGCCACCTGCGCGTAACGCGGATTATTGGTCAGTAATTTGATGTAGTCACTGATGGCTTCCACATAAGAGCCGTACACACGGAAACTGGCCTGCACTTTTTTCGCCACACCGTTGGTGTATTCCGTGGTGGTAATATTCGTGGTCGGACCGTCCCAGTTGCTGCCCGCTTTGATACCAAACAGGTTGAAGCTGCGTTTGCCATCTGCGGTCGGGATTTCACGCTGGCCCCATCCGGATTCCAGTGCAGCCTGCGCCATGATCAGCTGATGCGAAATCCCGCTGTCTTTACTGGCGACCTGTGCCGGAATGGTCAGGCTGGACACGAACTGGCCGCTGTCGGCTGGCAACGGTGCGCCGCCGGTGGTGCGGTCCGGCGCAGTCGGAATAGCTTTACGCAGATACTGCTCCATCGCCTGAACCGGCAGAGTTTTCAGCACTTCACCGTCCAGCGCCATCGGCACCGTTCCCGCCAGTTCGGACGGTTGCTTGCTGCCACCGGTCAGTTGTTCAACCATCATATCGGCCATGCCCAACCCCTTGTCGGACATGTCCTGGGCAATTTGCTGATCGTACATCGATGTATAAAGTTTGGTGGATTCGTTATCCAGAATGCCACCCTGCGGCAGAGCCTGACGCATGCTTTTCAGCATCATCTGCACAAACACGCCTTCAAACTGCTTCGCCACTTCTTTGATATGCGCCTGAGGATCCTGCGCCACATCCCGCTTCAGTTTGTTAAGGGACTGCGTGTCATACGCCGCCCCTGACATCGACATCAGATCGCTCATCAGATAATTTCCAAATCAGCACGCAGGCATCCGGCGGTTTTCATCGCCTGCAGAATGGACATCAGATCGATAGGCGTTGCGCCTAACGCGTTCAGGGTGCGGACAACATTGTTCAGGCTGGCACTGGAGCGTACCTGCTGAATCGACCCGCCGGACTGGCGGACGGAAATATTAGTGTTCGGCGTGACTACCGTCTGACCGCCGCCAAACGGCGTGTTCGGCTGGCTGACATCGTTCTGGCGATCGACCACCACGGACAGATTGCCCTGGGCAACCGCACAGTTATCCAACGTCACATCGCGGTTCATGACCACGGAACCGGTACGGGAGTTGATGATCACTTTCGCGTCCATCGGCCCGACATTCACTTCGATATTTTGGATCTGCGCCAGAATGCGCACCTGAGACGTGTTGCCACGCGGTACGACCACCTGAATATTGCGGGAATCCAGGGCGGAGGCCATGCCCATCCCCTGACGGTTGATCGCGTCGCTGATCTGCTGCGCCAGGTTAAAATCTTCATCATTGAGTTGCAGATTGATCACGCCTTCGGTACCGAAAGTACTCGGTAATTCACGCTCAATCGTCGCCCCGCCGGTGATACGCCCGCCCGAAACCTGGTTAACCGTCACGCTGCTGCCACCGGCAGACGCGCCCGCTCCGCCGACCAGCACGTTACCCTGCGCCAGTGCGTAAACCTGATTATCCACCCCTTTCATCGGCGTCATCAGCAAAGTACCGCCGCGAATACTTTTGGCGTTACCCATAGAAGAAACCACGACGTCAATCGCCTGTCCGGCGCGGGAAAACGGGGGCATTTTGGCCGTGACCATGACGGCGGCGACGTTTTTCAACTGCATGTTGGTGCCCGCCGGTACGGTAATACCCAACTGGGACAACATATTGGTCAGCGTCTGGGTGGTAAAAGGCGTTTGTGTGGTCTGGTCACCGGTGCCGTCAAGGCCCACCACCAGACCATAGCCGATCAGGGCGTTATCACGCACACCTTGTACCGTCGTCAGATCACGAATACGGTCGGCGGATGCGGGCAGTACCACCAGGGCGGACATCGCCAGACAGATAATACCGGAAAGTAGTTTTCGCATGATTGCCTCGTTATAACGGCGATAAGTTTAAGAAGAACCGCTGCAACCAGCCCATGTTCTGCGCTTCATTGATGTAGCCATTCCCGACGTACTCGATGCGTGCATCAGCCACCTGGGTGGAGATCACGGCGTTCGCACCGCTGATGGTGCGCGGGTTGACCACACCGGAGAACCGGATGAACTCAGTTCCCTGATTAATTTCAATTTGTTTCTCACCGACAACTTTCAGGTTGCCGTTGGCCAGCACTTCCGCCACCGTCACGGTCAGGGTGCCGCTGAAGGTGTTATTGGCCGCTGCGCCGCCTTTACCGGCAAAGGTATTGGCACCGGACATATCCAGATCGGCACGGGCATTGCCGAACAGGCCTTCCAGATAACGTGGCGCTGTCGCAGCACCAAAGGTGGTTGCGCCGTTACGACTGGCGTTCGCCGAGGAGCTTTTGCTCGCACTGACATTCTCCTGCAAGACAATGGTCAGCGTGTCACCCACGTTACGTGGACGGCGGTCTTCAAACAGAGGCTGATAACCGTAGTTCATCGGCTGAACTGACTGGAAAATCGAACCGTTAGGAACCGGCGGTGCCGCTGGCGCAGGGTTCGCTGTGGTTGCTCCGGGTACCAGCGGGGTATGCGGCATATACGCGCAACCATTCGCCAGTAACGTGATTAACAGCGGCAGCACCAGCTTGCCTGGTCGGTCTTTAGAAAAAGTCATTACCGACGTTATTTTTTTGGTCACCACAGTTATCGCCTTTAAAAAATCGACCTGGTAGGGATCTGAACCGGTTCAGGACAGAAGCGTTTCCGCCCCTGTCCTCTTGTTTTCAATCAACCGCTAAACGTTACAGCTGGGAAAGTTTCTGTAGCATTTCGTCCGACGTGGACACGGCTTTACTGTTAATTTCGTAAGCACGCTGGGTCTGGATCATGTTGACCAGCTCTTCCGCCACGTTGACGTTAGACGTTTCCACATAACCCTGATACAGCAGACCCGCGCCGTTCAGGCCCGGAGTGCTTTCGGTTGGCGCACCGGAGCTCTGGGTTTCCTGGTACAGGTTTTCACCCAACGATTCCAGACCGCTGTTGTTGATGAAGGTGCTCAGCGTCAGCTGCCCCACCTGCTGGGCGGCAGTCTGACCTTGTGTGGTCACACTGACGATACCGTCACGCCCGACGGTCATGCTCAGGGCATTGGCCGGGACAGTGATAGCAGGAATCACCTGATAACCGCTTGAGGTCACCAGCTGACCGTTCTGGTCAACCTGGAAAGAACCATCACGGGTATAGGCCGTCGTGCCATCCGGCAACTGAACCTGGAAGAAACCTTCCCCTTTAACGGCGATATCTTTGCTGTTGCTGGTCTGCGACAGGTTGCCCTGCGAGAATAAACGTTCCGTAGAAACCGGACGCACACCGGTACCAATCTGTAAACCGGATGGCAGATTGGTTTGCTCAGAAGACTGCGCACCAGGCTGACGGACTGTCTGATAAAGCAGGTCTTCAAATACTGCACGCTGGCGTTTAAAGCCGTTGGTGCTGACGTTCGCCAGGTTGTTGGCGATTACATCCATATTGGTCTGCTGGGCATCCAGACCGGTTTTCGCAATATACAGCGATGGGATCATGTCATTACTCCTCTGCCATCATCAGCTCATTGACAGCAGATTGTTGGCACTCTGTTCATTTTCATCGACACTGTGGATGACTTTCATCTGCATCTCAAAGCGGCGGGCGTTAGCTATCATGTCAACCATGGTGGAGACCGGATCCGCGTTACTGCCCTCAAGCGTTCCGGGCATAACGTGAATGGTCGGGTCAGCCTGTAAAGCAGCACCCCGCGCCTGAACGGTCGCCGGCGTTGGCCGGAACATACCGTCATCGCCACGGGTGACTTCATTGTTGGCCGCTTTCACCAGCTTGAGCTTACCGAGCTGACCCATCGTGTTAGGATCAGCACCGGCTTCAAGCACGGCAATCGTCCCGTCCGCAGAGACCGTAAGCTGAGAGTTCGGCGGAACTTCAATCGGGCCGTTATCCCCCATAACCGGATGACCCTGAACGGTCAGTTGGTTAGTCGGTGACACTTGCATGTCACCGTTACGGGTATACGCTTCAGAGCCGTCAGGCATCTGCACCGCAAGGAAACCGTCCTGCTGTAAAGCCACATCCAGCGGACGCCCGGTGTAGTTCAGTTTTCCCTGCGTCATATCTGCGCCCGGCGTGGACGCCGTGACCAGCGTGCGGGTTTGCAGGCTTTCACCGTCCACCGGCACTGCGCGCATCGCTAAAAGCTGCGAACGGAATCCCGGTGTATTGGCGTTAGCCAGGTTACTCGACGTCACCGACTGCTGAACCAGCGTCTGGCTGGCTGCGCCGCCTGCGGTGTAGATAGCGTGATCCATAATGCTGCCCTGTTTTCAGGTGATAGAACGCGTATTAACGCAGGTTAACCAGCGTGTTCAGGATGGAGTCCTGAGTTTTGATGGTCTGCGCATTCGACTGGTAGTTACGCTGCGCAACAATCATGTTGACCAGTTCCGCACTCAGATCGACGTTGGAAGATTCCAGCGCACCGCTGGTCATTGACGCTAAACCGCCCTGACCTGCAATGCCGGTCACAGCCTGGCCGGAAGAAGACGTCGCCGTCCACACGTTGTCACCTTCAGATTTCAGGCCTTCCGGGTTAGAGAAGTTACTCAGCACAATCTGACCCAGCAGTTGGGTTTTGTTGTTGGAGTAAGTGCCGGCAATCGTGCCGTCGTCATTGATGGTATAACCGGTCATCTGACCCGCTGCATAACCATCCTGATTCTGGGAACCGATGCTGTCGCTGCCGGTGCTCTGCTGGATACTGCCGGTGAAATCAAGAGACACCGTTTGCGGCGTTACGGTACCGTTAGTGGCGGTGTTCATTGGCAACGTCAGTGCCAGACCGGCATTGGCAGTGCCTGCCGCATTGGTTGTGCCGACCAGCGCACCACTGGTATCAAACTGCATAGCCCCAATTTTGGCGGCCGCTGAACCGGCCACGCTGCCGTCCTGTGCATAAACATCCCAGTTGTTGGCAGAAGTTTTCACGAAGTAGACGTTGTTATCGTGGGCATTACCCTGTGAGTCATAGGTGGTGATGCTGTTGACGTAGTTGTAGCTGGTGTCATCACTGCTGCTGAACGTTTTGGTGGCCGGAATAGCCTTGTCCGTTGAGTTCAGGTTAGCCACCATCGTGGCAGAAGTAGACGCTTTCGCGCTCATCATGGTGGTCGGGATGTTCAGGGCAACCGGCTGCGCACCCGCCGCAATAGTAGGCGGCGTACCTGTCGCCGGATAACCGGTGACGCTCAAACCTTGCATGTTCACCAGGTTACGGTTGGCATCCAGTGAAAACTGACCGTTACGTGAGTAATAAATGGCACCGCTGCTGTCGGACAACCGGAAGAATCCGTTGCCGCTCAGCGCGACATCCAGACCGCGGGAGGTGTTGGTGGTGGTACCGTCATTGAAGTTCTGAGTAACAGCGGCGACTTTAACGCCCATACCGGTTTGGGAACCGGCGAACATATCGGCAAAAGAGGCGGTCGCTGTTTTAAAACCGACGGTCGCGGAGTTGGCAATATTGTTACCAATCACATCGAGGTTAGTCGATGCCGCGCTCAGGCCGCTGACTGCTTGGGAAAAGCTCATATTAGCTCCATTTTACTGTGGGTAGTGTTTACAGCTCCTCCCCCTTCGCAGGGGAGGGAGCGGTCTGAGTTGCTCGCTTACAAAATCTGGCGTACAGAATCAACTTTCGCGGTTCCACGCACGCCCAGATCCAACGCGGTATTCCCGGATGAATCTGTCGTCACACCATTGACCAGCGCATAATTCAGCGGTGTTGCCACCATTTGCTGATTATTTTTCAGGGCATTGATGCTAAAGCTGTAACTGCCATTCGGTGCTTTGGTGCCATCGTCCTGTGTACCGTCCCAGGTATAGCTGTGCACGCCAGCAGTCTGTGCGCCCAGCGTAATGGTTTTCACCACTTTACCGGTGGAATCACTGACCGTGGCGGTGGTGGTATCAGAGGCCGTTTCCAGCTCAAATCCGAATGGCGTGGTGCTGACCGTGCCGTCAGTGTCGCTGCCGACCAGAATTGCGCTGCCGGACACCATCACGCCGTGGCCGATCAACGAACTGGCCTGAACCGATGAACCACTGGTGATTTGCCCGGAAATGCTGCCCAGCGTGGTATTGAGTTTTTCAATCCCGCTGACTGTGCTGATTTGTGCCAGCTGACTGGTCAGCTGGCTGTTATCCATCGGATTGGTGGGATCCTGGTTTTTCAGCTGGGCGACCAGCAGGGTCAGGAAACTGCTGGACAGATCATCCGCTGAACTGGTTCCCTTCGTAGACGAGCCGCCGGAGCTGGTACTGCTGATCGTCGTGTTATCAGTGGTGTCATTAATTGACGTGGTAATTGCCATGATTCGCTCCGCTATTGCCCCAGAGTCAGGGTTTTCATCATTAACGACTTAGTGGTGTTAAGCACTTCGACGTTAGCCTGATAACTGCGGGAAGCGGAGATGGTGTTCACCATTTCGCTGACCACATCTACGTTTGGCATCTGCACATAGCCTTTTGCATCCGCCATCGGATTACCTGGCTCATACACCATGCGCATCGGTGCCGGGTCATCCACCACCTGCGCCACTTTCACGCCGCCGGTTTCCTGACCCGGTGCAGCATCCACCTGGAAAACAACTTGCTTTGCTTTATATGGCTTACCATCCGGGCCGGTGACACTGTCGGCGTTGGCCATGTTACTGGCACTGACGTTCAGACGCTGAGACTGCGCGGCCAGCGCAGAACCGGCGATATCAAAAATACCAAGCATTGACATGGGCTATTATCCTTGCAGCACCGACATCATCCCTTTGATCTGGCCGCCGAGAACGGTCAAATCGGTCTGATAGCGCACGCTGTTATCCGCAAAATTGGTACGTTCACGATCCATATCGACCGTGTTGCCATCTGCCGATGGCTGGTCCGGGATCCGGTACATCAGATCCATATCAGCAGGTTGAACGTTGGACGCCGCGATATGGCGGTCAGACGTCAGAGACAAAGAAATGCCGCTGCCACTCGCACGCCCCTGCTCCATCACCTTTTGTAACTGACTGGCAAAATCGATATCGCGAGCCTGATACCCCGGGGTATCGGCGTTTGCGATATTGGCTGAAAGAATTTCTTGCCGCTGGGCGCGCAGGTTGAGCGCTTCCTGTTGGAACTGTAGTGCGGCGTTCAGTTTGTCGAGCATGCGCCCTCCGCAAAGTGAGATTTTGGAGTCGACAGCATAAATGCGAGTGTCAACTGGCTATCGTCTGAATAAGCATGAAATCGGGCGCTATTTGTCCCTTTAGGAATATCAAAGTGAGCGTAGACTTGTCGGCAGTAGTAGGCTGGCACAAAGGTAAAACGCGAATGAATATGCTGAAAATCCGTCGTTCAGACATTACGCTGGGTTGCATCCTGATAGGTGTAATGGCTGGTGCGATGAGCTATGCCCAGCCTTTGCCCGTCAAAAGCGTGCCGGCCTCATCCAATAGCGATACACTGTTGTCCTCGCAAATTCAGCAGTTCTTCCGGCAGCAATATGCCGACAGCGGGATGCAGGTGACCGTTGTCGTAAACACCCCGGCTGCGCGCCAGCCACAATGTTTATCACCACAATTTATGCTTTCACCGAACAGTCGCACCTGGGGCAATGTCTCCGTGGCGGTGAACTGCAACGGTCAGAAAAGTTACGTACAAACTAAAGTGCAGGTCAGCGGCACTTACTGGATCGCGGCAAAGAACGTACCGGCAGGCTCTCACCTGGCACAAACAGATATGCAACAAAAAACCGGGCGACTGGATCTGTTGCCGCCGAAGGTCATTCTCGACAGTCAGCAGGCTGTGAATGGCATCACGCTGCGCAATATCAGCATCGGGCAACCGTTGACGTTATCGATGTTGCGCCGGCCGTGGATGGTTCACGCGGGGCAGGAAGTTCAGGTTCAGGCAACAGGCAGTGGTTTTAATGTGTCAAGCGCCGGTAAGGCGATGAACAATGCTGCAGCGAATGAATCAGTGCGGATCAGAATGCCGTCAGGTGCAATTGTGAACGGGACGGTAGGCTCAGATGGGTCTGTGACAGTGACGATATAATCCTAAATGCAGCCGTAGCTCTACAAAAAGCTGCAATAAAGGTTAAAGTTATTGCGCCACATGTCGATAACAAACGTATCAGAGTCGTCCCGTGACGGCATTTTTAGGGTTTTCATGAGATTTTCTAAACCCTGAGTCCTCATACTGGAGAAGAAATTTATGGCTATCGATCGTACTCAAGGTGTCTCACCTTTAACCCCGATCCAGCAGCGCGAGCCGTCTGAAGCGTCAGTACAGAACGCGCGTAAAGAACAGTCTGTTTCTGGCACCACCACCAGCGGTACGGCGGTGACACTGAGTTCAGCGCAAGCGTCTCTGACGCAGTCAAGTGCACAGGACATCAACACGGCACGTGTCGACGAACTGAAACAAGCTATCCGCGACGGTAAACTGACGATGGATACCGGCAAAATTGCTGATGCTTTGTTACAGGACACGCAGGATTATCTCAAAGGTCTTTAAGCTGAAAATATCAGTGTAAAGACAAAAAGTTGGAAGGTAATAAGGCCCGATGAAGAATTTTATCAAGACCATGACTACCTTGGTTGAAACGTTGCAAGCGCTGGATCAGGTGATTAATCACGAACAGACGATACTGTGCTCAGGACGCGTGAATGGTGCAGCCTTGCAGCATATAACCGAGCAGAAAAGTTCATTGTTAGCCACGGTAGACTATCTTGATAAACAGCGTCGTCAGCATGACGAGCGCCTCAGGCAAACAGCCCCCTATTCCCGACAGCCGGAAATCTCCGCGATGTGGAAAGATGTGGTGCAACTGACCACTAAACTGAGTCAGATTAACCGTCACAACGGCATGTTACTGGGCAAGCAGATTGCCTATAACACCGAAGCGCTGGCGATCCTTAACGCCAGTCAGACGCAGAAATTCTACGGGCCGAACGGGCAGGAAACCGTTTCGGGGCAAACCGTACGCAAGATCTCGGTTTAAACCGAAACGGGGGCGGTTTTCAAACCTTGCCATGTTTGATGCTGGCTATGTTTCAGATGCCACCGTGAAAGGCGCGGAATCTTGCCGCTCCGCGGTTCCCTCATTTCGGTGTTCGAGCCTTACGTCTCGAAACTCTCACTCGGCAAGCTTTCTGAAAGCGCCCGCAGCATCTTGAACCCCTACTGCCAATGCGTTGCAAATCCCGGTTGTGGATTTTGCCGCAGCGGGGAAATATCAACTGTGTATCCATACCGATAAAATGAGCAAACATTGAGAATGGGAGACGGCTTCCGGAAGGTTTTTAGGGGTTGCATTAAAAAACCGCACATGGCGGTTTTTTATTATCTGAGGTTTTATCTCTGTATTTCAAATGTCACCTGATCTACACCACTCGCCATATTTATGAATCGCCCGCTGTAATTAACTGTTACGCGATTTTTATCATCAATATGAATATCATTTCATAGTCCCATGGGCCACCATTTCTAACCTTTTGATAAAACCAATAATACGTCCAGGCTGTCGCCATATTGCGAGACATTCCATGTTGTCGGGCTTCCCTCATATGATCACTGACAATATTGGAACCCGGGTTTGATAGTGGTACAGACGCCATAAAGTCAATCTCCCTGTTAAGCATTTTTCTCTTCCTGCAAACAGGGAAATATTTTACACGTCTACCGGCTCCCTTTTGTTAACTCCGTAACGCTGCCGGAAAATATCAGCACTATAGAAATATGCAGATGTGTCTTTAAAAATGCCCACTGGCATGCTCAAAAATGGCACCAAATCAAGGGTGCGAGACCCGAGGCTCGCAGGCTGAAATTCGGGAATCGCGGACCGATGACATTTTACGCCACCCATAGCGGTAACAGAGCATGTCCGTCGAACCGGCGACAGCGCGGAGTAGAATAGCGTGGGGGATTCAAGGGAGGAAAACCGGCGATTTAGCGATAGTTCACGATCACCTGATTACTCATCACCCGCAGCGGCGTATTCATCGCGCCACCGCCGGGAACAAAGTAAACAAACCTTAATGGCGAAGTGGCGGTCTGGCCATAAAACGATTTTGTCACCCCGCCTTCGGCTTCCAGACTCACGCAGTGATTCAGGGTGTTGCAGAGTTTTACCTGCAGACCGGCGGGTCTTGTGCCGAGCACTTCGTATTTCCAGCTTAGCGTTGTGATGGTGGCGGAGCCTGAACTGCGCACGGGCGCGGAGGCCGGCGGGGCTAATGCACCCGATGACATCATTACGCCACGATTTTGCAATACCACACCGCGCTGCGTATCTGACCATGTGCCGGACGCGGCAAGCGCTGGCAGGCTCAGTGCGGTCAGTAACCACAGTGCGGCGCGGTACATCTTATTCACCGCCGATGGTGGCCGTCATGCGAATCTGGCGGCTGTCGGTCATTTCCAGATTCGACATCACGACGATATTTGGCAGTGAACGGCGCAGGAAACGGGACAGCAGCGGACGCAGCGCGTGATTCACCAGCAGAACCGGCGGCGCGCTGAGCATATCCTGACGCTGTAATGCGGCCTCGGACTGGGTCAGCAGGCGGTCAGCCAGACCGGGTTCCAGACCACCACCGCTTTGCAGCGCCTGTAATAACAGGCGTTCCAGGGAGGTATCCAGCCCGATAACCTGCACTTCGCCATTGCCCGGGAACCATTGCTGCGTGATAGCCCTGCCGAGCGCAACACGCACCACGGAGGTCAGTTCGTTAGGATCCGGCTGGTTCGGCGCGTATTCCGCCAGTGTTTCAACGATGGTGCGCATATCGCGGATCGAAACGCGTTCAGATAACAGGTTCTGCAACACTTTGTGCATGTTGGTCAGCGAAATGATGCCCGGAATGAAATCATCCGTCAGCTTCGGCATTTCTTTGGTGACGCGCTCCATCAGCTCCTGCGTTTCCTGACGGCCAAACAGTTCTTTGGCGTGCAAACTGATCAGGTGGTTCAGGTGTGTGGCGACGACGGTACTGGCTTCCACCACGGTATAGCCCTGAATTTGTGCCTGCTCGCGCATAGCCGGTTCAATCCAGAACGCCGCCAGCCCGAATGCCGGATCAACCGTCGGTTCGCCCGGCAGTTCGCCTATCGCGCTGCCCGGGTTGATCGCCATCCAGCGGCCGGGATGCGCCGTACCGGTGCCGATTTCCACACCTTTCATCAGAATACGGTAGCCCGCCGGCGGCAGTTCAAGGTTATCGCGGATATGAATTACCGGCGGCAGATAGCCCATCTCCTGCGCGAATTTTTTGCGGATACTGCGGATACGCCCCAGCAGCTCGCCGTTTTGGGCAAAGTCCACCATCGGGATCAGACGGTAGCCCACTTCCATACCCAGCGGATCTTCAAGCTGAACGTCCTGCCAGCTGGCTTCTACCATTTGTTTACCGCTGTCTGCCACGGCCGGTGCGGCCTCTGCAGTGGATGGTTTTTTCTGCTCCTGACCGCGAGTCCACCATGCCAGCGCCAACAACCCGGCGGTGAACATCAGGAAAACGAAGTTTGGCATGCCGGGCACCATACCGAGCAAACCCAGAACACCGGCACTCAGCATCATGACGCGCGGATTGCGGAACAGCTGGGTAACCATCTGCTCGCCCACGTCTTCGTTGGTGCCGACGCGGGTGACGATAACACCGGCCGCCGTGGAGATAACCAGCGCGGGGATCTGCGCGACCAGGCCGTCACCGATGGTCAGCAGGGTATAACTTTCAGCCGCATGGCCAAGATCCATCCCGTGTTGCAATACACCGACCAGCAGGCCGCCGACGACGTTGATAATCATGATCATCAGACCGGCAACCGCGTCACCTCGCACAAATTTACTCGCACCGTCCATTGAACCGTAGAAGTCGGCTTCCTGCGTCACTTCGCTGCGGCGTTTTTTCGCTTCATCTTCGCCAATCAGACCGGCGTTCAGATCCGCGTCAATCGCCATCTGTTTACCGGGCATACCGTCGAGCACGAAACGCGCACCGACTTCAGCAATGCGCCCGGCACCTTTGGTAATAACCATAAAGTTGATCAGCACCAGGATGATAAACACCACAATACCGATGGCGAAGTTACCGCCGACCAGGAAGTGGCCGAAGGCTTCAATCACCCGGCCCGCTGCCGCGCCGCCGGTGTGCCCTTCCAGCAGGATCACACGGGTTGAGGCAACGTTCAGCGACAGACGTAATAACGTTGAAAACAGCAAAATGGTGGGAAATGCCGCGAAATCCAGCGTGCGCTGGGTAAACATCGCCACCAGCAACACCATGATGGACAGCGCAATGTTAAAGGTGAACAGCAGATCAAGGATGAATGGCGGCAACGGCAGCACCATCATCGACAGGATGATCAGGATAAGAATGGGTCCTGCCAGTACCTGCCATTGTCCGGACTTAAAGTTGGCGGGTAAACGCAGTATCTCGGCCAGATTAGCCATGGGTATCACTCTCTCCTGCTGCAAAATCCAGCCCCTCAGGGACCGGCAAATGTTGAGGTTTTTTCGGGATCAGTCCGCCTTCTCGCTTCCAGCGTTTCAGCTGATACACCCAGGCCAGAACTTCAGCCACGGCGGCATAGAGCGTCGCCGGAATTTGCTGACCAATTTCACTGTGCCGGTAAAGCGCACGCGCCAGAGGCGGTGCCTCCAGCATCGGAATTTTATGTTCGGCACCGAGTTCCCTGATGCGCAGTGCCACTTCCCCTGCGCCTTTCGCCAGGACTTTCGGTGCACTCATTTTATTTTCACTGTATTGCAGTGCCACAGCGTAATGCGTCGGGTTGGTTACGATGACATCCGCTTTTGGCACATCGGCCATCATACGACGCTTGGCCATCGCACGTTGCTGCTGGCGGATACGTCCTTTGACATGCGGGTCACCTTCCTGACTTTTATGCTCGTCGCGGATATCCTGCTTGCTCATGCGCAGCTTTTTCAGGTTGCTCCAGATCTGCCAGAACACGTCAAAACCGACCATCGGCGTTAATCCAAGCACCACCATCAGGCCGCAAAACACCACCATATTCAGCGCTTCACCGAGTGCCGGTATGGTCGGTTGTGCCATCAGCCTCATCATGTCCGGCCATTTATGCCACAGATAAATCCCGGCGACGGTACCGACCAGCAACGCCTTCAGGATAGCTTTCAGCAACTCCGCCAGTACCTGAGCGGAAAATAAACGCTTAAATCCGGCAATCGGATCCATACGGCTGAACTTGGGCGCAAAAGATTTGCCGCTGAACATCAGGCCGCCGAGTAACAGCGGCGCAGCGAGTGCGATCAAAATCAGGCCGCCGATCACCGGCAGTAACGCCCAGACCGCGCGCCCCAGCAGCGTCGCCATCTGCTGTAACACCTGCCGGTCATCGCTGACCATGCCGTGATCAAACTTGAGACCTTGTGAAATCATCACGCCAAGTTGCCGTGCCATAGACTCACCGGACATCCACAACAGCGTTAAGCCGCCCCCCAGCATCAAAATGGAGGTCAGTTCGCGCGAGCGCGGTATCTGCCCTTCTTCACGCGCTTTTTCAAGCCGGTGCGATGTGGGAGCTTCTGTTTTTTCGAGATCGCTTTCTTCAGCCACCGGCGGTTCCTGTCAGGGTTTACCCGGCATGTAAAACACCACGGGCACAGATTCAATGACGCAGGGATAGCATGACAAAAGCGGCGCAGTCTGATGGGTGAATTAGAGAGGAAAAATGGCGGCTATTCAGCAGATGAATTTATGTAAAAAAATTCCAGATAAGGAAAACACCCCTCAGTGCGATACGGAAGGGTGTTTATGGCGGACTGGCAGACACATTAAAAACCTAATGAGTCCAGCAGATCGTCTACCTGTTCTTGTGAGGCCACCACACCGACACCGTTGGAATCGAGTTGCGGGCCGTTCAGCAGGCTGTCGTTTTCACGTTTCGCTTTAACCTGTTGTTCAGGAATATTTTCCATCAGCACCATTAACAGCTGATTTTCGATTTCCTGTACCACGGTCATCATACGTTTGATCACCTGACCGGTCAGATCCTGGAAGTCCTGCGCCATCATGATTTCCATCAGCTGAGCATTGGTGAAACTGGTGTGCTCAGGGATTTCTTTCAGATAGCTGCGGGTGTCAGTGACCAGCTCGCGGGCATCCGAGAGTTCAATCGGATTTTCAAACCATTCATCCCAACGCTTATCGAGTTTCTTCGCGGCAGATTCAAGTTTATTCTGGCGCGGCTGCGCGGCCTCCACACAGTTCAGGGCACGTTCAGCCGCCTGAGCGGTCATGGTGACCACATAATCGAGACGATCGCGGGCATCCGGGATCGCTTCGGCTGCCTGAGCAATGGCCTGATCCAGGCCAAGTTCACGCATGCTGTCACGCAACATACGGGTCAGTTGCCCAATGCGGGCGATAATATCGCCCGCGGTTGCTGCATCATTTGCAGGCATTGGTATCTCTGCCATATACGGACTCCTACATGCCCAGTTTTTCGAAGATTTTGCCCAGTTTTTCTTCCAGCGTGGCGGCGGTAAAGGGTTTAACCACATAACCACTGGCCCCGGCCTGTGCGGCGGCAACGATGTTTTCTTTCTTCGCTTCTGCGGTCACCATCAGCACCGGCAGTTTGGACAGCGCACCGTCAGCACGGATGGTTTTCAGCAAATCCAGACCGTCCATGTTGGGCATGTTCCAGTCGGATACCACAAAGTCAAAACCCCCGGCGCGCAGTTTGTTCAGTGCATCAACACCGTCTTCCGCTTCTTCAACATTGTTGAAGCCCAGCTCTTTTAGCAGGTTGCGCACGATACGACGCATGGTAGAGAAATCGTCTACTACCAGAAATCTCAGATTTGGATCGGCCATGTTTTATCTACTCCTAAGGTTTGCTACCCAGCACAAGGCTGAAAAATTAAATACGTAATGCCTGACCGGCTGATATTTGCGCCAGCATCCGCTGGCTGATTTGGCTCAGATCCACCACTTCGTTTACGCCACCCGTGGCGATAGCCTCACGAGGCATACCAAATACCACACAACTGGCTTCGTTTTGTGCAAGGGTGTAAGCCCCGGCGCGGTGCATCTCAAGCATGCCGGCGGCGCCGTCATTGCCCATTCCCGTCAGGATCACCCCGACGGCATTGCGTCCGGCAAACTGTGCCACCGAACGGAATAAAACGTCGACCGACGGACGATGGCGGTTCACCGCCGGACCGTCGTTCAACTTAACCTGATAGTTAGCGCCACTGCGCGCCAGTTCCATGTGTCTGTCACCGGGTGCGATATAGGCATGGCCCGGCAGAACACGTTCACCGTCTTCGGCTTCTTTCACCGTAATCTGACATAACTTGTTCAGACGATCGGCGAAAGAACGGGTGAAACCCGGTGGCATATGCTGAGTGATCATCAGCGCCGGACAGGTCGGCGGCAGCGGCTGCAGCACGTGACGGATAGCTTCTGTACCGCCCGTCGATGAGCCGATGGCAATCAGCTTTTCACTGCTCAGCAGCGGTGTATGGCTGAGAATGCGCGGCTGATCAAGATTGACGCTTTTGTTCAGACGCGCTTTGGAGGCGGTACGGATTTTATCGGCAATCATCTCGCTGTAGGCCAGCATGCCTTCGCGGATCCCCAGTTGCGGTTTGGTCACAAAGTCAATCGCGCCAAGTTCCAGTGCACGCAAGGTAATTTCCGAGCCTTTACCGGTCAGTGAAGACACCATCACCACCGGCATCGGGCGCAGACGCATCAGCTTTTCCAGGAAATCCAGGCCGTCCATGCGCGGCATTTCAACATCCAGCGTCAGCACGTCCGGGTTGAATTTTTTAATGAGATCACGCGCCACCAGCGGATCGGGGGCGGTCGCCACCATTTCCATATCCGGATGGCTGTTGATGATTTCAGTCATCAGCTGACGCATTAACGCCGAGTCATCGACGCTCAACACTCTGATTTTATTCATTACCTCTCCTTGGCGAGGCCATAGACAGTCTGACCGCGCAAATAAAATTCCCGGCTGATTTGGCTGAAGTTTTCGGAGTGTCCGGCAAACATCAGGCCCCCCGGTTTAAGTAACGGAACAAATCGGCGTAAAATTTTCTCCTGCGTTTCTTTATCGAAATAAATCATCACATTGCGGCAGAAAATTGCATCAAACGGACCGTTAAGCTGCCACTGGTTTGCCAGCAGATTCAGCTGCTGGAAAGCCACCATCTGGGCCAGTTCAGGGCGCACACGCACCAGGCCGCTGTGCGGGCCTGTGCCTTTGAGGAAAAATTTCTGTAACTGCTGCGGGCTGAGGGTTCGCAGCTCTTCGAGGCGGTAAACCCCGGCGGTGGCTTTTTCCAGCACCTGCGTGTCAATATCACTGGCCTGAATACGGCAGCTTGCCATTTTCGGCCCCAGCGCTTCACTCAGCGTCATGGCGATGGAATACGGTTCTTCGCCCGTTGAGGCCGCCGTACTCCAGACGCTGTAATTATTCGGACGCGAACGGGCATGTTCCGCCAGGATCGGGAAGTGATGCGCTTCGCGGAAAAATGCCGTCAGATTGGTGGTCAGTGCGTTGATAAACGCCTGCCATTCCGGGCTGTTGCTGTCGTTTTCCAGCAGTGCCATATAGCTGGTGAAATCATTCAGCCCGAGTATCCGCAACCGCCGTACCAGGCGGTTGTAGACCATTTCGCGTTTGTGATCCGCCAGCACAATACCCGCGCGCTGATAAATCAGCTCGCTGATCCGGCGGAAATGGGTATCAGACAGCGGTAAACGCTGGATCATCTGTGCCATGATCGAGGTGTTATCAGCACTCATTGGCGAGCCTGGTTGATTCATGGTGCAGCTCCATTAAATGGACAGGTGGTGTAACGGGTACCCAATTCACTCTTCATCCGATGTCAGAAGGTTTCCCAGTTATCTGCCGATGCCGCACGTGCGGTGGCCGGAAGTAACGCAGGCTGTGCCACCTGGCGGGGCGTAAAGCCCTGAGCCTGTCCGCTGCGGCGTAAGGCACTGTCTGCGGAGGAAAGTCGGAATACTGATACCGCACGGGTCAGATTTTCAGACTCGATTTCCAGCGCATGTGTGGAAGAAGCGGCCTGCTGAACCAGTGTGGCGTTTTGCTGTGTCACCTGATCCATTTGAGTTACGGCAATCGATACCTGTTCGATACCGCGACTTTGTTCATCAGACGCCGAAGCGATTTCACCCATAATGTCGGTGACGCGGGTAACAGCCCGAACAATGTCATCCATGGTATTTCCGGCAGATTCCACCAGTTGGGAACCCTGACTTACGCGGCTGACAGATTCATCTATCAGCGCTTTAATTTCTTTCGCCGCCTGTGCGCTGCGCTGTGCCAGACTCCGCACCTCTCCGGCCACGACCGCAAATCCACGCCCCTGTTCACCGGCACGTGCCGCTTCAACTGCGGCGTTCAGGGCCAGTATGTTGGTCTGGAATGCAATGCCATCAATGACGCTGGTGATCGCACTGATTTTCTTCGAACTGCCAGCGATGTCATTCATGGTTTTCACCACATTGCTGGTCAGTTCACCGCCCTTTTCAGCCGTATTCGACGCATCACGCGCCAGCTGCGTGGCCTGCCGGGCATTTTCGGCATTCTGTTTCACGGTCGCGGTCAGCTGTTCCATGCTCGCTGCGGTTTCTTCCAGCGCCGACGCCTGCTGTTCAGTACGTGAAGATAAATCGGTGTTGCCCGCCGCAATCCCTTTCAGGCCGGAGAACATGGTGTCCGCGCCATGACGCACGGTACGCACGGTTTCTGCCAGCGACGTTTGCATCTGTTGCAGGCTTTCCAGCATGACTTTAATTTCGTACCGCCCTTGCGCCATGATGGGGGATGAAATATCACCGGCTCCGATGCGGTCGAAATGTCCGCGCATAATGGTCAGCGGTGTAAACAGAATGCGGCGGGTCACAACCAGCGCCAGTGCCGTCAGGGCAATCAGCAGCACCAGTACGACGGAGGTGTTGATCATGACATTCTGGTAAGACGCCGCCGTTTGCATTTGCGCTTCACGGAAGCGGGCGCCGACGTAATCGGTGTAATCACCCACATCTTTCTGGAACTGATCCTGGTACTTTTGCGCCGGACCGTTCAGAAAACCATTCATGTCGCCGGCGGACAGCAGATCAGTCAGTGTCTGCAACATATCGTGCAGTTGCTGATAGCTCGCTTTGTTCACGGCGGTCAGCGCAACGGCTTTTTCTGTTCTGCGTGGCAGAGCCAGAAACGCAGCGTAAGCCTCTTCTGCTTTTTTCAGGCTGGCTTTGGCATCTGACATCAGCTGAGTGATATTTTCCTGGGGCTGTTTCAGCGCCAGACGCGTTGCCGCGCGGTTAAGGGTATTACGGGTCTGCAACAGATATGACCAGGACTGGCTGAGCGCATCACGCTGTTCAGCGGTGTTGGATATCTGCTCAAAATTCAATTTATCCGTGTGGGCGGCGTGCAGCGATAACCCGCTGTTAACCAGTTGCATAACAAAGAACACTATCAATAACAAAAACATGCAGGTGGACACACGGATGTGCTTAAACATGGATAACCTCATTAGGTGCCAGCCCAGACCGGCACCTTTATTCTTATACCCTGCATACTCAGGTCTGCATTTGCGTTAACGGCAAACCTGATTATTTCGGGTTGCGATGTCATATACGTACTTAGAAAGTTTCCCAGTTTTCGGTTAAATCTGCCCCCTGCGCTCCACCGTTACCGGCCTTAGAACCTGACAGGTTCGGAGTCAACAGAGGCAGTCTGCCCGAAGAAGCCGGGTTCTGGCGCACGTTGTTATTTGTGGTCTGACTCAACGTAAACACGGCCACTGATTGCGTCAGCAGGCTCGCCTGCTCTTCCAGCGCCGCCGAAGCGGACGCGGACTCTTCAACCAGTGAAGCGTTCTGCTGCGTCACCCGATCCATTTCAGTGATAGCCTGTGCGACCTGCTCAATCCCTCGGCTTTGTTCATCGGATGCCGAGGTGATTTCGCCCATAATGTCAGTCACACGGGTGACGGCATTCACCATGTCATGCATGGTTTCGCCGGCACTTTCCGCCAGCACTGAACCGGTATTAATGCGGCTGACAGAATCATCAATCAGCCCTTTAATTTCTTTTGCTGCCTGCGCGCTGCGCTGCGCCAGGGTACGGACTTCACCGGCCACAACCGCAAATCCACGGCCCTGCTCGCCCGCACGCGCCGCTTCAACGGCGGCGTTTAACGCCAGAATGTTGGTCTGGAAAGCAATCCCGTCGATCACACCGGTAATGTCAGTGATCTTTTTCGAGCTGCTGGCGATGTCATTCATGGTATCGACCACGTTTGCCACCACTTTCCCGCCCTTCTGTGCGGTTTCGGACGCGCTCAGTGCCAGCTGGCTGGCCTGACGGGCGTTTTCCGCGTTCTGTTTCACGGTCGCGGTCAGCTGTTCCATGCTGGCAGCGGTTTCTTCCAGCGCAGACGCCTGCTGTTCCGTACGTGACGATAAATCGCTGTTGCCTGCGGAGATTTCGCTTGCGCCGCTGTAAATGGCATCAGCACCGTGACGTACGCCAGAGACCGTGCGGATCAGTTCGTCCTGCATGTACTTGAGACTATCGGCAAGCTGGCCGATTTCATTACGGCTTTTCACGACTATTTCGTGCGTCAGATCACCGGTTGCAATTTTACGTATGGTATCGACGATATTTTTCAGCGGATGGATCAGGATGCGTTGCACGCCAATCCAGGCAAGCAGGATGAAAATTGCCAGCACAATCAACACAGTGCCCAGCATCCACAGGGCATGCGTGAAGGAGTTCTCACTGACCTTCACCGCGTCGTTATACAAACGGTCGTTCTGATCGATATAGGCGACGAACGCTTTTTCGAAGTTGTCCTGATACTGCTGCGTCGGTTGTTCGAAGAAGTCATTAATACGCCCCAGACCAATAAGCTCAATCAGTTCCGAAAGCGCATCATGCAGCACCTGATATTGCTTTTTGGCATCGGCGGCAAATTGCGGATTCTGGCTGGCATCGACCGGGATTTTTTGATAATTGGCAAAGTGCTGCTCAGCGATTTGCAGATCTTTGGTCGCGGTATCCGTCAGTTCTTTGACCGTTGCACCGCTGCCCATCTGGTTTGCGTCGAGCATAAAACGGATACCCGCGCGGTTGAGGGTGTTACGGGTTTGCAGGAGATAAATCCAGCTGGCATTAAACTCTGCCTGCTGTAAACGGATTTGCTGAGAAGTGGTGAAATTATCTTTGTCTGTCTTTAACGATTTAAAGAACAGGCCGCCGGATACCAACTGTAAAGCACCGAAGACCACCAGTAAGATCACGATGCCCGTGACCACTTTCATACGGTTAAACATGTTGTTCCTTTTCAAATGAGAATTATCTGGAACAGTTATCGGCAGGGGAAACAGGAACTTTATGTGATCGGGATCGGATTTTTTCGGGGGGGAAGGATATCAGGCGACGGTGGCGACAAAACTCTTTAACACTGCGATGCGTTGGGCATCCGGATTGATCAGAAGGTCGTGATGAATCATCAGCACCACACCTTTAAGTAATTCTGTGGTGTTATCGATTTGGGAAAGGGTTTTGAGCTTTTCAATATCATTACCGATTTCCCGCCCTTTCAGGGAAAGGCGCTTATTAGCCAGACCGGTCGCCAGCTCTGACGTCAGCAAGGTCACCAGATGCAGGGCGGCTTCCGGGTTTGATGCCAGTTGATGAATGTAATACTTCAGCAGTAAAGGCACAAAATCAGGGGTTGCCCCCAACTCTGCACTCGCCATATTTAACAGATCAATCATGTGCGCAGGCACACGGGTTTCCACGGCTTTGCGTTGTCTCTGCAACTGCTTTTTGATGGCAGGCACAGACTGAAAAGGGATCACCGCAACGCTGTCACAGGTTTTACATACGCCCGCGATGATATTTTTCACCATACCGCTGCCGTCATCAAACGGCACATCGCGCAGCTGATAGCTGACAATGCGAAAAGCCTCACAGACGCCACACATCGCCTTTTTCTCGTCCCCGACTTTATAAATAATCATATTCTTCCTTAATGATGAACGCTGATAAAAACACTGGTGGGCTCTGTAAAATACCACTTGATGTACCAGGGTACTCCGGCACTACTGACGGTGATGATGTGGACATCAATACTGCTGTCAAAATGGTAGGGGCGAACCTGATAATTATCTCCGGATGCCCTGCCGATTAAGGCAGCCACTTCAAAGGGCGAGATGTCACCCGTACTTAACAAATTCTTAAGCTGAATCCCGCGTCTTGCCTCAAATTCAATATTTCCATTCTTCAAACATTCAATCACCTTCCATTTGATCTCTCTGAAACTCATGAGGCCTCAATGTACGCCAGATGTCGTACTTAATCAAATTATCATTTTGCATCACGACTCTTTCCGTGAATCCCCGTTCCACAGGGCTATCACGCCATATTCAGTCAGAAGATGCACAGGGAAAGTGATTATTTTTCAGGCAAATGGAAGGCATCACGCAAAAATGCGCTGCATGATATGCAACGCTGATTTGTAAACTCAGGACGGCTCGCAAGTCACTGTTTTACGCCGCCCCTTGTCGTTAAAAAGCCAATAACTGAGGAGCGCCAGTACCCAGACGCCAGCCGCGCCATAGATCAGAATACCGGCGAATCCTTGCGTCAGCGCCTGCGCAACCTGCCCGCTTTGCAGGGTTTCAATGACTGATCCGCCTGCGATACGCTCTGCCAGCAAAGAGAGATCCCTTTCAGCAGGCATTAATTCTTTCAGGCTGGCGGTAATTCCCGTCACAAGCAGGATTCCCATCAACGCAATGTTAATCGTCAGCGTAATCAGCCGGGCACTGATATCAATGCCCGAGGCCATTCCCGCACGGTTTGGCGCAACGGAGCCGGTTGTGGTATTGGTGACAGGCGTATTGGTCAGCCCCAGCGCGATACCTGCCAGCAACGCGCCCGGCAATAAGCTCAGGTGATGAAGGACCGCGATTTGCATCAGCATAAACCCTGCGCCCAGGGTGAATAATCCCAGCGGGATCACGCGTGACGCGCCAAAACGTGCCGTCAGTTTTTCACCGAGCGGCGGCATCAGCAACGTGGGTAACGTATAAGCCAGCAATGCGGTGCCGGTGGCGACACTGCCATAACCCAGCGCGCCCTGATAATACACGGGCAGGTAAATCATCAGCGGCCAGAAGCTGAAATTCATCCCGACCGATCCCATCAGCGCACCAGAAAATGCCCGGACGCGGAAGACCGAAAAATCAAACATCGGATGTGGATGGTATTTTTCAATCCGGATGAACATGACCGCGCTGACGGCAGTTGCCAGCAAAACAACACCGGCTGTGACGCTGCTCCAGCCCAGGCTGCCGCCCTGAGTAATGAGAAAGGTCGCACCCATAACTGTCACCGAAAGGGTTATCAGACCGCCAAGATCCAGTTTTTTAGCCTGTTCATCACGGGATTCCATCACGTTTTTCAGCGCCAGTATCAGGGTCAGGACGGCGATAAACACGTGAACCAGAAACACCCATCGCCAGCTCAGCCAGGCGACCAGCGAGCCGCCGATGATCGGGCCGAAGCCTAATCCGAAACCAAACGTAATTCCCCAGGCGGCAAACGCCTGACTGCGCGCTTTCCCTTGCGGAAACTGCGTTGAAAGAATGGCAATCAGACAGGTCAGCATGGCACCGCCGCTCAGTCCCTGAAGAAAACGGCCTGCGATAAGCCATTGTGCGCTTCCCGCGAGACCACACATCAGCGAGGTCAGTCCGAACGCAGCAATACTGATGATAAAAACACGCTTACGACCATACCGGTCTGCCAGCGTACCGATCGCCATCAGTACCGTGGTGCAGGCGAGCGTATAAGCGTTCATGATCCACTGAAGCTCGCGGAAGCTGGTATGCAGTTCCCGTTCGAGTACCGGTGATAAGACGGGGACACTGGAAATTTCCAGCCCCGACATCAGGGCGGCCAGACAAACGGCCATCAGGGCGAGTGTGTTTTTCATGCTTAAATCCTGCCGGGATAAGAGAGGCTTAGCATGGAAGATTGGCGGCAGAGTAGAAATCTGCCTGTGTGCCATGTATCGTCAAGATTATGCCAACCTGATGGTTATCCTGTTATGCAAAAAGTTGATCTGCCACTGATGTGTTCTCCGCGTTATCCCGCTGCGCCCAACCGGCGACTGGTATTGCTGGCTTATGAGTGTCTGTGCACTTTCGAGTTCGGGATTGCCGTCGAAGCCTTTGGACGTGCCGATGAACTTACCGGCGAACCGTTGTACGCGTTATCCGTCGCATCGGTCGAAGAAGGAACTTTCGGCGCACAAGGCGGCGTGCGGCTGATGGTGGACGGCGGGCTGGAACTGCTGGAAGACGCCGGCACAATTGTCATCCCCGGCTGGCGAAGCATACATGAACCGGCTTCTGACCGGCTGATGGCTGCACTGCAAAAGGCTCACCATAACGGGACACGAATTGTGTCGATCTGCGCAGGAAGTTTCGTGCTGGCCGCTACGGGTTTGCTGGATGGTAAACGGGCGACGGCGCACTGGAACAGCACCGATGCACTGGCGAAGAAATTCCCTGACGTGCAGGTGGAGCATGGCATGATTTATGTCGATGAAGGCAACATCATTACTTCTGCCGGAGGTGCGGCGGGGGTCGACGTGTGTCTGCATCTGATCCGTCGTGATTATGGTATTGAAGTCGCTAACCGTACGGCGCGCCGCATGGTGACTCCGCCCCTGCGCGAAGGCAATCAGGCTCAGTTGATCCGCCAACCGGTACCGCGGCAACAGACAAAAACGCTCGCCCCGTTGCTCGATGACTTACGCGGCCACCTTAATACGCCGCTGGTGATTGATCAGCTCGCCGCGCAAGCCGGAATGAGCCGCCGCACCTTTCTGCGCCGTTTCCATGATGCTACCGGTACCACACCGGGCGAATGGATGCTGAACGTGCGGCTGGAAAAAGCCTGCGCGCTGCTGGAAAACGGCACATTAAGCATTGACCGCGTCGCCGAACAGGCCGGTTTTGGATCACCCGAAACCCTGCGCCATCACTTCCGCCAGCGGCTTGGGATGACACCGACAATGTGGCGCAAGGAATCAGCCGAAAGAAGTCTGCCGGGATGAACGGGGGGCCCGCAACGTTGGGCCTGCCCCTGGCCATCGCCTCAAAACCACGGCACTGTTGCCACTGCACTCAGCCCGTATGCTCCAAATTCCCCTTGAACAGGTTCAGGCTGCAATACCCCACGCCGGATAAACAGTCTGAACACTTCACCGGTCGAGAGGCTTTTTACCTGAATAAAAGGCAGTGCCGTGACCTGCGCTTTGCTGTCGGGGATGCGTTGAAGCGCTTCCTCTTCACTCAGCCAGCCTTTTTTAACCGACCGACGGCGCAGCCTTTCCGGATTGCTTTTAACCTGTACACGGCTGAAACAGCAGTATTGCGTACCGGACGGGACGTCGCGGATTTCACTGACATCGACCTGATCACGCAGCCCCTTCAGCCACTGAGTCTGACCGAACGCTGTCAGCGTACCGGCATTGCTGTGCAGGCGGATGATATCCCCGGGTTTCTGACCGTAATGCGGAAAACTGATGCCTATTTTCCCGGCGGCATATTGCCCCAGCGCGCGATGCAATTTGGCAAACAGCGCAGCCATCAGCAGTTCGGTGCCAAATTCCGGGTCGGGCAGAACGCGAATTTCCTGATAACTTTCCATGCTGGCCTTTACTCCCCTTTCTCACCGAAAACGCCGCCGCGTATCAGCGTGGCGATAACGTAATGCTGTTGCTCCGTATCCGGCTTTTTATCTTTCGTCACCCAGTTATCCAGCAGCGTGTAGAAGTCCATTTTCTGTTTTGGCTGGCGATAAGCTTTACCCTTGCTGGTCACGGATCCGTAAGGCTCGACGGCGATCGGACCGAGTTCTTCCACTTCGGCATCCGGATACCAGTCATCAATCGTGCGCAGCGCATTGCCGATTTTTTGTGAATGCAATGCCGCAATGCCCCCTGCCTGATAAAGGATTTTACTTTTTTTACTGTCACGGCTTGAGTCCAGGACCAGTTCCTGAGAAGGGAAAACTTCCTGGCCTGCGCCCAGACGGGCAAAGGCCTCCACGGTCAGCAGCACAGCCTCCTTTCCACTCAGCCCCTCCTCAATGACAGCCGCCAGTTCAGCCAGATCACCGGTTGGCTGGCTGAACTGACGCAGGTTGAATTCGTCCGCCTCAAATTCCCAGCACTGTGTATTGTGCGTAACATGAACGGCAATGCCTTGCGCGCCAATCCGGTTACGCCAGAGGAAACGCCCGTTAGCAAGGTTTTCCGCATAACGGGCCGCCAGCGTGCCAAAGCCATGTTCAGTGCGATAACCATCAATCACTGCCGCGAGAGCGGCCTGATAATCCTGATCGTTACACACTGACGGGGAAGAAAGGTTGCCGAGTACGCGCAGGGTAAAGCGGAGCTTCAGGGTATCCGTATCAAACGGCAGCGCCGCGACGTCTACACGTTGCAGGTTGGGTTTCTGAATCTCAGCATCGAGTTTTGTCGGATCGGTGGAAGCGGCATTTTTCATGCGGTTGGAAATGGTGCCGCGTACGGCTTTTTCCTGAATTTCGACCGGCTGCCATGTCTGCGTATCTTTACAGGCCTGCCAGTTACCGGCGAACATCTGTGCGTCAGAGTTTGCCAGTTTGCGTTCAAAAGCCAGGACAGACGCGGTTTTTACGGTGGTTTTGGTCATTGTGCTTTCCTTGTTTCAATGATTAAAAATCGGAATGTTCTTGTTCAGTTAAGTCGGCTTCCTGCAGCGGTTTAGCATGGCTGCAGATGTAGTTTTCGCTGCTTACGGGGTAACGCCAGAGAAGCTGATGAATATCAGTGATGCGATGCGGGCTGCGCCATTCGCCGACGCCATAGGCCGCTTCGACAAAACGGAACGGCGTTGATGTATCGCGGGTTTTTGCCACCTCACCGGGCGCATATAACGGTGAAATCGGGGTGAACCCCACCATCAGCGGCACCAGATAACCTTTCGCGGGTTTCGGCTGATATTCCCATTCAGCGGAGCCATCATCGTGCGATCCGGCACGGTAAGTGATACTGGCGAAATCCAGCCAGGCGTCGATCATTTCCGCCTGCGGATCCTGCGCCTGTCGTCCGGCAAAGTGTTGCGCCAGCAGTTCAGAACGGTCAACCAGCGCGAAACCTGGCAATGCGCGGTACATTTCGCCGCGGGTGATATGTTGCAATTCATCGCCGTTTTGCGGCAGCGCCATCACCCGTACCGGTTTCATTGAGATCACCGTGCCGCCCGCCAGCCGCTGAGTAACACAAAGCCATTGCAGATGTTGTTCCAGTTCCCTGGCCCCGGCATCGCCATGGGCAATGCTGCCTTCACATTCTATAAAAAGCGTGACGGTCATGTGCATCCGCCCTTCTTCATTGAAAGGTGCAGTTTTCGCTTCTTTTGTCAGCGGGATACGCGTCAGCGCAAAATAATGGTCGCCCCGTTCGCTGGCCTGATAAGCCTGAATCTGTTGCCCGTGGCACACGACACCGCAGCCGGTAAATTGCAGCCCGTGGCTCTGCTGAACCTGGCGTGAAAGCGCATGGGTAAACCCCAGAAAATGGGTGATCGCCGGAAAACCGTAGGTCAGGCCGGAAATGGCATTGGCATTTTCGACCTGTACATGAGGCAGAACAATCAGATAACTCATTGCCAGTTCTCCTGCTGAGCCGCCTCAAATTCCCGCAGACGGCTACGCATTAACTTCGCCCATTCGCGGAATTCGACCGCACCCATATTCAGTTTTTCGTCCTTATTCAGTCGGGTATTCAGCCAGTGGGCAAAATCCTCAGCAATCTCGGTGACCCATTCGCCGCCTTCGCGCCGCAGTTTAAAATCAGGATCAGTATGCTGACGCAACGGATCAAGCCAGAGCTGGTGCGCCGCTTTCAGAATGCAGTCTTCTTGTTGGCTCCAGCCCTGAAGGTCTGTCAGTGACTGAATTTCGGCGGCATAGCTGAAGATCATACCGATCAGTTCATCCACGTATTCAGCACGCTGCTGGCGGATTTCCATATTGTTGTCGCGCTCAGAAATACTGTGCAGATAACGACGCAGGTCAGAGACAACACGCGTTATTTTGGGAGAAACCGCCGCCAGAAAATTTTTATGCGAAACAGGCGGCTTAAGGGATTGCTGCCACTGCGGCGGGGCACAACGCAGAAGGTGATTTTTACCGCCACGCGCACTGTTCAGATAGGAGATATTTTGTGGCTTGGTGCCTCCCATATTTTGTACCGCGAGATCAGGAAAATACTGAACGGCTTCAGGATGCCAGTGCCCTTCGCGGCGTGCTTTACGGGCGGCTACGGATCCATCACTGTAACGGGAATAGCTGATGCGCTGGTATAAGGCATGCGCCAGTGAAGATGAATAAAGCGGGCTGAGCAGATGGTAATCGCCTTTATCAGAAACCGGGAAATAAAGCTGTTTAGCGAGCTGGTGCGTCGAGAGTGTTTTATCCGACAGCGCCTGCATAAAACCGCTGATCCATTGCTCTGACTGGGCCTCATTTTCCGCTAATGCCCTCAGCGCCGAGAAATCACCGCGTTTGAGGCAAGCCAGTAATGAATCGCCTTCATGCACGGTTTGCAGCAATTTTGCCACGTCCAGCGCAGCGGAGTTGCCGACGGCATCAACGGCAGGTGAATACAACGTCGCCGTGGACAGATAAGCCGTTTCAGTGCCTGTTACCGTGCTGTACACACTGCTGCCTTTAGCATCACCATGAAAATATTTTACCGCATGTGTCACCAGACTGATTTGCCCCGCACGCGCGGCCGCATCGGTCAGCCAGGTGCGGACGTCATATTTCTTTTCCAGTTCGCGGCGTTGTTCAAAAAGCTGCTGCTCAAGCCCGGCTTGCTCTTCCGCGCTGGCAGCGGACAATTGTTTGTCGGCGGCTTTGTTGAATGCATCCAGCTTGAGCTGATAGCGGTCGTGAATGTAAGAAACAATGAACTTACATAAGTTATTTCCTTCCATTTCTCTTCCCTTTAAATTTAATTAACAACCGGCAAAAGCATTGCTTACGAATATATTAGTTATTTATCTAAGTCATTTTTTAAATATGTAGATTCAATTCTCTCCTGTCTGGACGTCTGAGTATTACCCGAAAAAAACAAAAGCATAAAACCTATCAATATATAAATGACAACCCTATACCCTTGCATATGTTATCCTATTGTTTTAATGAGTCTTTATCAGACAAGAAGACAATAATAACATCATACAATATAAAAAAATGTTGAAAATCACATTTTACCGAAGTTGTATCACCTCCTTTGCAATACAATTTAGAGTATCACCTTAATCCGCGACCACCCCATCCCTGCTGACTATCTGCCGCGTACCAGGAATTAAATTTCAATTAATAATTTTAAAGAAAACGCATTTCACCCATGGATATTTTTTATTAGACAGACTAGCATTCATCAGACTGGCGCTCAGGCAGCTTAGAATTTTGCAATACGCTTTAGGTACTCAATTTCCATCACATCAACTGCCGTACAGGCAGCAGTGCACTCAGCCGAGTGCACCAAACACCCCTAATGCTTCATGCCAGTGCCACCGTTGGTTTTCGCTGTCGGCTAAACAGATTTCTCCAAACGTTTTACTGATGCGGTCCAGCTCCCAGCCGGTGCTGTCTGCCAGATCCTGATAGAGGATTTCACAGTTCATCTCCATCCACGGACTGACGCCTTCGGCATATTCCTGTTCAATGGCCTTAAATCCGCTGCTGTCTTTCCAGCCTTCGACTCCCTCATCAGGCTGACGGAAACGTGGCTCATCGCCCTCTTCCTCCAGCCACAGATAATATTGCTGATCGGATGCCGATTGCCTGAAAGGCGTCCGCTGTTGTAATTCACCGCACCAGTCTGCATCTTCGCGCCACCAGCGCGCGGCATAGTTTTCCCCGCATGGCTTTCGGCCCAGTAATTCTGGCCATAAACGCCCGTGCTCCATATCGGTCAGGCTCATCAGGGGATCCGGCGTATCACGCTCCTGAATACGGGGAATAGCGTTGAGAATTTCGTATTCTTCCCGGCGCAGTAAATCGTGTAAATCATGGCTGGAAAACTCATGCGTACTGCTTTCAAAACCCGGTTTGCAATACGCAGGTATCACCTTTTTCAGCGCTTTAACGTTTTTATGCAGGATATGAATATTGGGACATTGCGGGGCTGAGCGCCGGTGGCGCTGAACGCGTCCGGCAAGCTGGATAAGCGATCGCATTGAACTGGGTTCAGCAATGGCCCAGTCATAATCATGATCACGGCCGATTTCCGCGACAGAGGTGGCAAGGACCACAAAGATGTGCTGTTCTTCCGGATGCGCAGCGAAAGCCTGGCGGACTTCATCTACCCGCCGGATCGCCTCTTCATCATGGCGGGTCAGCATAGCATCAAGACGATTTTCGATACGGGCCCGCATCGCCAGCGGATACTGGCTGTGATAGACGCAATAATGTAATTGTATGCCTGCCGGAGACGGCGTTGACATCAGGCATTTTGCCACCGCGACCAGCGGATCGATATTTGCCATACGGACAATACCGACGGTCAGATTTTTGCCATGGTGATGCGCATTGTGCAGCGCAAGTAACGACTGATGGACGCGCGCTGACACCGCATTTAAGACATCCTGCTCACGGGCACTTTCCGGCGACACCGTGATCAGGGAGGCCTGCCGCAGCGGGCTGGCCTGTTGTAATAACGGCACCCGTTTTGCTACAAATTCGCGATGTTTTTCGCCAAAAGACTTTCCGCTTATATGCTGGCTTTCCGCTACATGAAATTCGTCAAACCATGCACAGCATACATTCACCGGCAACCCGGGCTGCCCGCAGGCTTGCTGGTAATCTTTCCTTCCCGCGACATACGCACTGAATAATGCCTGCACCAGCGCCGGTGCCAGCGTCGCTGAAGAAAGTAAAACCCGCGAACCCAGCATTCCCGCCCAGTTCACCAGACGGCACAACGCAGGCAGGTCGGCCATATCAAAATCATCAGGCTCGTCAAGAACCAGGTCAGCCGTCAGCAGCCTGAGCATCGGGGCGATCTGATGACCGCCGCGCAGGCTTTCACAGGCAGGCATAAGATGGTCTATCGTCGTCACCAGAACCGGGGCACTGATGAGTTTCAGGAGAGTGTCTTTGCCTTTGAGCCACTGCCCCAAACGGCCGGTATCAAGCGACCCTTCGTAACGCACATACTGATGTTCCGCGAAAAGTTCGTCCGCAGACTGACTGCCGGTACGGTTCACGCCACCGGTATCATGATTAAGCTGATGCAGTTTCTGCACCGCCTGCGAACCGATCAGCACCGCCAGATCTTCTTTATCAAGATGCAGTTTTTCGCCAAGCGCATCGCCGGTCTGTAAGGTCAGGGTTCGCAGGCCAAGGGCGACAGAGAAGCGACATCCGCGCGTTTCATCAGCCAGCCCGTACATAATCCGCGCATTCGCCAGCGTTTTCCCGCAACCGGTCGATGCCATATTGATGCCAAAAAAGCCGTGCTGACATGCACTTTCACGCAGCCCGCAGGTTAAGTCGAATGCCTTATCCTGCCAGCGAAATCTTTCCTGCTGAGCGCGTTTTTTAAAACCTTTATGCCGGGTGATCGCCGGTAACGTCTCCCGCAAATAGGGCAGTCCACGCGCCAGCAACCATGCATTCTGGCTGACACCAATATTATGCTCATCAAGTTGCTGTTTGGCTCTGCCGCTCTTTCTGTCGGTGTTGGCAATCGCCGGAAACGCCGGATCCTGCCAGCCCGCTGTTGCATCCAGCGAAGAGTACAAATGATCGGCGAGCATCAGTACCAGCCGGGCAAGATGGCGGGTCAGACGGCGTTCAGGCGCGATATGTGGTGAGGTAAACAACGGCAGTTGCAGCGCGCGTGCGGCAAATTTTTGCGCTTTCCTGCGCCATGTTGCACTTTGCACCGGCGTGCCGTACGGGAACTGCCAGACGGCACGTTGTTCTTTAGCTGTCCATGGCGCATCCATATTGGTGGAGTTCCAGCACGGCGCAAACTGCTTATCCTGCCAGTGCTGAATATCAGCAAATTGCGGCGGGTTGATGTAGTTGTCGTTTCGACGCGGATAAACCGGCAGGCGATGATGAGAAACAATCAGCCAGGCGACATGACGCGCTACCGGCGGCAGACCTTCAAGCGGACTGTTATAACTGTGGCTGACATTATTGCGGACCAGATTTTGTATCATGGCATTTTCGTGTTCAGCACTGACATGCTGCAAACGGGTCAGCCATTGCTCATCGGTCTGCTGGCCGACAAACGCCTGGAATAAACGCACCGACACCCACTCGTGCCTGAATGGCTCGAAGCCTTTCCCCTGTCCGCTGAGTTTATTCTGGAACAGCAGACTGGCTTTGCCAAAATCATGGAAAAGCCCGGCGATAGCGGCCAGAAGTCCGATGGTCTGCACACTGTGAAAAGCATTTTCGCTGTCAGACTTTATAATATCCCGTTGTGTGGTATTGGTCGGCACTGTCCCTTTGTCATTAAACTTGCGAATATTTCCGACTATCCAAAGCACTTCAGTCTGATTATTTGATTTAATCCAATGACAGGCAACGGCTGTATTTCTGCGTGCGTTTTTTTTGAGTATCTGACGTAATGTATTCAGCCCTTCCAGGGTAATTGCCGTTTGCCATGTCCGTTCTCCTTTGCGTTCAGCAAACTGATCAATGATTCGCCGCGTTTCAGTCAGTGCTTTTTTATTACATTCCGACACCAGTAATATATTCATTATTGCTGACTTATTTCTTGTGCGACGTTCTGCACGGTTTCAATCATAATATCGAGCGCATCCGCACGCTGAAAATGATTCAGGCAACGCTGACGAAATTCCTGCTCATCTTCGCCGTTCATGGCGGCAATAAAAGCCTGGGGCAGGATCAGTGCATCTTTAATGAGATCGGCGACGTCAAATACCAGACCGCCGCGCCGTGTTTTGCCATGCATAACCGCCAGACCGTGTGGCAGACCTATTACCCACACCGCCGTAGCAGCCAGTCCGTACGCCAGATAGTTGCCGTGATCGAGATAACGGTTAGCCACGTCCACACCCCCGCCACGTTTCGCACGAGTAAAATCGCCATAACACGCTGCCGTAGCGGCCAGCTTGTATAACGCTTTTGTCATGACGGCCTCCTGTGCCATCAGTTCACCGATGCTTTGACACTTTGGCAGGCTTTGTTCAAAACGTTGCAACAGAGATTCTGTCCGGGAAGTATCCAGCTGGAAAGCGGTTTCACGGGCCAGCGTTGCACTTAACCAGTGTTTACGAATTTGCTCACTGCGCACCTTCTGGAACGCCACCGCTGCCGCCAGCCGTTTCTGTTCATCGAACCAGAAGCTGACCCATTGCTGAAGATATTCCGTCGGCCGATATTCACTTTGAGACGTCAGCCATGAGACATTCACCTCGACTTCATTCGCCGAGTAAAGCGGGGTTCCGCCCCCGCCACAAAAACCGATCAGCACGCCCGCACGGGCAAATTCACGCATCGCCGCCTGTGTCACTGACGTGCCGGTTCCCAGCATCACTACCGTGGTATTGGCGATAGGGATATTCCAGTACAACGACTGCCTGCCTTCTTCCGTCACATATTCAACCCGCCCGCCATTCACTAATACACGGCAATATTGCAGGTAATAAATATTTGACCGTTTAGAATGCAGAATCGTTTTTAACTCGCCAGGCATCAATGCGTTAGCCATCTGGTTATCATTCCCTGATTTAATCAAAATTCATGTATAAAAATAACGCCACCAGGGTAAATATCAATAATGGAATTACCGCTTTCAGGCATTGTTGATTTGATGTTGCAATATAACGGGAGTAGCTTCATAAAAACATAACATCTGCTTTTATCTTTTCAGCTTAATAAAACACCTAAAACAGGGTGCCATATTTAAACCTCTCACTGATGTGATATATATCCCATTCATTAAGTAGCTGAGCAATTTATTAATTGCAACGTATTGTGTCATTACCAGAACGGCAGTGAACTGGAATGTACAAGCCATCCCGGGTGACTACGCTTTCTAAGCTGCCTGTACGGCAGTGAACGCATGGCCCCCTTCGGCTCCCGACCTGCGGCCTTTCTAAGCTGCCTGTACGGCAGTGAACTACACCACCCCACAGCCAGCCCATACAGAGCATTTCTAAGCTGCCTGTACGGCAGTGAACCATTACGACCCCAACACTGACGCTGTGACATGTTTCTAAGCTGCCTGTACGGCAGTGAACTACACGTCCAGCGCCGGTGGTCTGTGATTGTTTTTCTAAGCTGCCTGTACGGCAGTGAACCGCTAGGCCGCTATCAGTCTGACATTCAGCATTTTCTAAGCTGCCTGTACGGCAGTGAACCAGTTAATCGTGGCTTTACGCCATGCGCGATTTTTCTAAGCTGCCTGTACGGCAGTGAACAGATGTACTTGTTAAGCCCCTCTCCTGCGTTATTTCTAAGCTGCCTGTACGGCAGTGAACTGACCCTGACACCGGCAAAAAGTACGTGTTTCTTTCTAAGCTGCCTGTACGGCAGCAATGCGAAAACCAAACTTAAACCTTAAAAATCATATATATAAATCACATTTCCACTTCAAAACGCATGCTTTTAAACGTTAAATAAATTCCTTTTATTTCATATAGTTGAAAATGGTTTTGGGGAGGTTTTTTTGGATGTGGTGGAGCCTGCATAATGGATTTTAAATCCTGCGTAGTTTTTAGATGATCCATATAGTTATGCCAAAACTTCATAATATAAATAGGTATTTATACCTATTTATCTCAGTAGGTTACAAATCGTGAAAGACCGAAATTATGAAGTTTTCCCAACTTCTAAACCGGTAAAATAGTCGTTACGCATAGAATTCTGGCTTAGCTGAGGCTCAATACGTCTATTATGGGAAGGTGTATCGGGAAATCTCCCCTCAGTCGCTCCACGATAAATTTGCATCGCTTAAAGTGATGTCATCGGTTGATCGGTTGAAAATTTAATTATATTGCACATACAACCAGTATAATGAAATGGGGTTGTTTATGTTTGTTGAGCTGATTTACGACAAAAGAAATATTGCGGGTGTGCCGAACGCCAATGCTCTGATCCTGGCTGAACTGACCAAGCGGGTTCATGGCGCCTTCCCTGATGCTGACGTGAAGGTTAAGCCAATGGTGAACACGGACGCCAGCAAAGCACAGAAGGCGGTTCTGGCGGGAATAGTTGAAGAGATGTTTGACGATGCCGGTAACTGGCTCGGTGTGGAATAAGGGGGATTTATGCGTGTAGAAGTGACTATCGATAAAACCAAGCAATTGCCCGCCGGTGCGGTAGAAGCATTTAGAGAGGAGTTTCAGAAGAGGCTTGAACGGAGTTACCCAGATGCAACGTTCAGCGTTCGTCGAGCTGGTAGTGATGGGATGTCAGTGATGGGTGGGACCACTCATGACAAAGAAGTGATTGATGTGATGCTGCAGGACACGTGGGAAAGTGCGGATGACTGGTTTCAGCCTGACCAGTGAATTGCAATGTCATGCTTGACACCAGAAACAGCCAAAAATATATTTTTCCTGTCATGACGGCAACCGGTCAGAGGCCTCGTGGTTGAATGCGCTGGCCGGTTTGCCCACTTCTGATTTCACTCGTTAAATCCCCAGTATTTGTGTTCCAAAACTTTCAGTCTAATATGGACTCAGAATAATCTTAAGCCATAGCATGTCTGCATTGGTCATGGACGGCACCTCGGCAGGCCTGTGAACGGCAAAACTTAACTGAGAAACCTTGATGAACCTTAAATTTATTCCCCCTATTATCGTACTACTCGGTGCGGTTGGATTCATGGTGTGGTTCTTTGCTAGCGGTGCTGCGATGCCAGGTGGATAAGGTGACTAGTTGTACAGGCAAGCACCGTAGCGTTAGCTGAGAGCCTGAGTCGGGTTAATCAAGGAGGAGTGATGGCCTTTAATGATCTTGAATATCATGCGGTAAAAAAAGAAGTTGAGGCGTTTGTCGAAAGCATCCGGCCGCCAGCGCACGTCAGGAACGAACTCGATATTGTTTTCACCATTGATGACCAATCCATTGAGATAGGCGAGAAGCGCCCAGTGTGGCGTGGTGAGCCGGGTGAGTTTTCCCTTCTAACGTCAGCCAAAATCACCTACGTTCGAACGCAAAAGGGATGGAAGCTTTATTGGATGCGGGCTAGTGAAAAGTGGGAACTGTACCAAACAGCAGACACGCTGACCGAGGCGCTTGAGATGGTACGCGTTGATGCGCATGGCTGCTTCTTTGGTTGAGTGCCCGGAGTTGAATAAACCCGGCCACCGTGCCGGGTTTTTTGTGCCTGCTATCTGGCAAAATCACCGCCCTGCACTATTCTCATATCAGCTGACACAAGATCAGCAAGCCTGCCAAGGCCATGAGTAACTACCTACTGATAGCCCGCCGTTAACGCGGGCTCTTTTTAAATCGTACAAAAGCGTCTAATTTTCTTTAATTACTAAACCCCTTTCATTAAGCAACATCCCCAAGAGCTACTACTATGCTTTTCGGGAGTATTGCTCTCGTTCCAAAACTAAATTTAGTGATGATTCACTGGCCTTCGTTCGCGAAGGCTTTTTTTACGTCCAAACTTTGGCTCCAATCCTATCAGGCAAACACAGTCATTAATGGGCGGTTATCTGATTGATTGTAATATAATTATCACGATAGTATGGCCATTGTTCTACCCAACGAGTTCGAATGTGGAAACTGATGTGTATTTGCCCGCCTGTCGCGGGCTTTTTTTTCATCGAAAGATGCCTGATCAACAACAAAAGAAACTTAAGAGGCTTGCTCTTCTCCTGGCACCACAAGATCGGTATCAGTGAAGTCTGTATCATCTGGCATTTCATCCATGGTTTTTCCGCCGAAGATTTTTTCCTCTGCAGTCAGCGGAACTGGTGGAACAATCGCAGCTTTGTATTCTGCAATTTTAGAACGCGCAGCATCGGGATCATTCAGCGCCAAATCCAATAATTCGAAAAGACTTGTGATGGCATTACCATGTGCGGCGGCGGCGAAGCCTGCAGTGTTTAGACCCTTGAAATCCTCGATGACCCGACCGTTACCGAATTCTTTCTTACCTACTTTAAAGACAGCACATTCCGCGAATCTCTCAACGTCCTGAGCAATAACGCCTATTTCTCGACCACCATCCTGTTTATCGTAAGTGACATGGCGACAACTCAAAGTGGCGACAAGTCCATCTGTAAAATCGGCAATGTTTCCTTTAAATCGCTCATCTGAACCACCAACCCAAGACCCGTCACAGACCCCATTACCGTTATCGTAAAAACCGAATACATGATATGACCCATTCCAGGTGACAATACGGCTAATCACATTTGCCCCATTGTTGATTAGATCAAGTTGCATATATTGCGTGCTATTGAAGTAGGCATTGGCCAAGTTATTGATTTGACCACTGACCCCGGATGCAAGCTTTACAAAACCAACTCCGGTGGTGGAACTATTAATATTACCGGCCATAGTTCCGCCAGTAGTAGCCAATGCCCCGATATTACCCGGAGTTATCCCGAGCGCACTACGTGCTGCTGCTGCTGTAGTTGCACCGGTGCCACCATTTGCGAGTGGAATAGTACTTTTACCTGTGAAAATCGGCGTCCAGTCTGACCAGTTCGGCGCAGCTGAATTGAAATTACCCGTGAGTCCACGAACAAAAGCCTCCCCCTGAAAAGTGATATACATCTGCTGGCAACCATACGCTGACTTGGTTACGAACAATGTCCCGGCTTTCCCTATTGGATAGCCGTTTGCAATTAACGCGTTGGCATTTGCGGTCTGATAATAAATATTGAAGTCGGCAGCATTTCCCAGAGAGTTCGGGGTGACGGTTGCATTGAGAAGGCCGCCGTCATTGTAGGCTTTTGTTAAAGTCGCAGTAATGTCATTCCAGGCAGGGCCTGTATAAGTAGAACCATCAGGAAGGGTCACGGTGATATTCCCCGTACCGCTGAACACTTGCTGCCAGTTGGCCTTATCCAGATTTAAACCCCGGATAGCCTTTGCAACATCGGCGGCAACCTGAGCAGTAATACCAATCAGTGTTGCATTTGGTACTGCGGTCCATGCGTTACCTGTCGCTGTAGGTCCGTTGTAGGGAGTGATTAACGTTAATGCTGTTGCGGATGTTGTCGCTTTAACCCCCAACGTGTAGGTCACGCCGCCGACGATTACGACAATGAAGTCACCCGCTTTTAAATCAGTGGTGAAGGCAGTTCCGGTACCGGTCACGTTTGCTGAATTATTGGTTAATGCGATTGTGCCTGCTGACATGCTTTTCTCCGGGCATAAAAAAACCCGCCAAAGCGGGTTCATGTGAAATAGTGTGGTTATTTATCGCACGTTGTGCTGATAAAATTCGTCTTACTTACCCAGCGCCAGCCGAATGGATCACCTGCTTTATACTGGGTTTGGCTGGCTACCTTACGAACGCCATAAATCTGCACATTGGTATCCTGCCCTGCGACCAGCGCAACGCCAGCACAAACGGGCTCCTGCTTTTCAAGCATTCCTGCACAACCGGAAACCATCAAAGCAATGGCAAGAACCATTAAAATATTCTTCATGTTTATGTCCCTATCAACGTAGATAAAAAGACATTAACAATGAATATTGAACGGGGATAATTGGTTATATAGATCAATATATTGATATTGATCGTTTATAACGATCGTTCTCGTTATTTATTGATTAATAACGTGAAACATCGATCGCGAATATCTGATCGCGCGAGTTTGAATAGCCGACATTGTGTAGCTCCTCACCAGGCGCATCGCGCTGACCGGCTCTGATACGAGTAGAGGAACCGTCGTAGTATGCTGAAGTATCAATGGGGGAAGACCACGGGCGCGGCTGAGTGGTTCCTAAAACTCCAACAACAATACCCACAACTCTTGGCAATACTGCCCATTCCCCACTGACTGTTTTGTCAACCAGATAGCCAATGTCTGATGTTGAACCAATTGTCCCGTAACCGACCGGCGGATTCATCACCTTTGTTTCATTGGTTAAAATGCATTGCCCTGCCGCGTTCCAGATAGCCACTCCACACTTAGGTAAGGGCTGTGGAATAACGTACCCAAAAATGTAAATGGTAACAGTACCCGGGCTTCCGCCCGTACCTGCTACCTTATAATTTAGGGTATAAGTGGAATCGACCTTCCTGATATAGAAAAGCACATTCGCCACTGTGGCATGACAGCCAATAATAAACGGCGAAGATGAATTTACAGGCAGCGTGTATGAACCTGCAGAAGATGGATTTAAGACTATCTTCTGAACAAGGCACATCGGTGTCGTATCAGGTGTGATCCACGGATTGCCATACTGGTCGGTAAATAGTGCACCCCATTTTGCCATTATGCTTTCACCAAATAAATGACTAACCAGCACTCATCAGCAGTGTACGTTCCGGTGGAATAGTCGCCAGAGGCATCACTGAGCGTAATGGTGCCACCTGACCCTGTTATTTTCCGACGTGCCCCGGAGTAACCATCACCCGTGATCGGAGACTGTATTGCTTCAACACGAAACCCTGACGGTACGGTATACGAATATGAGCCGGAAACCTGCCCGGCACTCAAATACACTGTGGCCACAACTAACACCGGCACTATACCGGTGTTGTTCGGGTTCCCGTTTGCATCCCAGGTCTGAATGCCCCAGTTCGCCATTACCAAACCCCCGTAATTAAGCCAACCTGCACACGAAGCACTCCGTTATCATCCTTTGTACTGATCGTGGTATTCGTCTGCTTCATTGCTCCAGCACCGCCTGCATTACCCAGGTTAATGAAGGTGCCTGATTTGCTCAGCTGCCATCCCTGCGTTGAACCGTCATAGTTGTTTGACTGAATGAAGTTGCCAATTTTTGCATTGGTAATCGTCCCATCTTGAATAAATGCATCGCTGATAAATACCTGCCCGTTCACCACAGCGAATGGGGAATATTGCGTGTCGCCTGATCCAGACATCAGCACAAACTGGTTCGCGTTAAAGCCAACACGCGTCACCACCGGCTGACCTGCCTGCGCCAACACAGCGATAGACATCCCGGCGTTGTACATCACGCCCCCGATCCGCACACCGGTTTTCAGTGTGTAAATTGCTGAAGCACCACTGGCATCAACTACTGCCGTCAGTTTGTCCTCGAGCGCTGCAGTCACGTCACCTATTTGTGCCTGCACCTGAGTTGTCAAATCAGCCATCGCCTGATCAACCTCGGCGACAGTAGTTTTTACAGTCAAAATATCAGCGCGTACCTCACCGTTCTGAGCGAACTGGTGATCAATGGTCGAGTTGAGGTTTAAGGCGTTCTGCAGGATGGCATCGATGTTGGTTTCAATGTCACCCGTCAGCCGGTCACCGTCAGCGGCGCTCAGGAAGTCATCTGCAATATCTCCCAGATAGTCATCCGCATTGTCGTTCACCATCCCCCGGATCCAGTCGGTATAACCCGACTCGTTACCGGTCTTATCTACCAGCTGAGCCCGGTACCAGAAAATCTGGCCTGCCCGCAACCCCAGTTGTGTATAAATCGCCTGTGGATAGGGAACATCAGACAACAGCAGCGGATTAGACTGATCAGAGTTCGCCGTGTACTGAATCTCAGTTTTCAGCGTGTCAGAGGTATTTTCTGGGAATCCCCAGTTCAGCTGAATCCCCCAGTTGATGCCCGTTGCCGTGAAACCTACCGGTTTCGGCGGATTCCCCTCTTTCCCGGTTAAGGTAACTTCAATGGAGTAACCCCACCCGCTGGATATCTCCGCCGCATTAATTGCTCGCACACGCACAAGGTAGCGGCCAGCATAGATACCTGGCACTTCAAACGACGTGGTAGAGCTGCGAGGTACGTTTACCCAATTGCCGTCGTTGCGGCGCCACTGTGCTTCATAGGCGATAGCGTTCGCTGTCGCGTCCCATGTTGCCCGCATGGTTTGAACGCTGATACCCTGATTGACCACAGAATAAGAACCGATCTGAATGTTGGCCGGGGCCGACTGATGGCCAGGCGGGATAACACTGATAGGTCTTTGGTCTATAACAGCACCAGTGTCAATGCGGGCGAATTTATCAGGGTCATGAAGAACACCCGTGATTGAATAGGTGCCGTCATCATTTTCACCTGTGGTTGTAATGCGGTACTGTTGAGCGTAAAGCTCATCAGACTCCACAACCCATACGCTTTCTGCCTCCGGCGCCTGAGTAAATGCGGTGCTGACAGTTACGATATTTCCGCTGATAGACTGAATAGTCCTGGCCTGAGAAACCCCTGTTGGCAAATTAACCTGAATACGGTCACCTGCCTTTGCATCCGGGGTTCTATCAAGCCTCAGCACCCTACCTGATACGGAACTGATCCGGCCGCCGGCTACTTTTCCAGACAGGTACTCATCTGCGATAGCAATAACGTATCCAGGCTGAGGAATATCCCCGTCTAATCCAACAGAAAATGTTACTACCCGGTCGCTATTATTCGTGAGAATTCCCCACCGCCCTTTACGGTTCGCTTCTGATTGCCGGGTGCAGCCTATGGCCGTCACTTCAAGCTGGTTGAAAACTTTATAACGGCTAATCAGATCCTGTTCAAAGACAGGTTCCATTGCATCAGCATAAGCATTTTCTGGATCTGACCATGATACGAGCGCTGAAGAATATCGCGTTTTTGAGGTGCTGCTGGAGTAGGTGAAATCACCGTCAACAACGTTTGCATTTGTGAAGGTGTAATCTACATCCCGAGGCATATCCGCAAGGGCAACAATCTGATCGCCGCCCCAATATGTCATGCCTCTGAATATGGCAGCAAAATCCCGCAATACGGTGTACGCATCATTCCGATTCTGCACATAAACATTGCACAGGTATCTTGGTTCGGTACCGCTACCCCCGCGCCCATCAGGGACCATCTGATCACAATACTGGGCAACCTGATATAAGGTCCATTTGTCGATGTTTGCTGCTGTCAGGCGATCACCCAGCCCGAACCGGTCAGAAACTACAATGTCGTAAAATACCCATGCCGGGTTATCTGTCCATGCCCATTTAAAACTACCAAGCCAAGTACCTGAATAAGTTCTTGTAATTGGGTCATAGTTATCTGGCACCCGTACGACACGCATTTTTGCATCAACTGCAACCTGGGGGATCGACCCGTTGAACTGACTTGAATCAAATTCGATATAAAGCAGCGCGGTATTTGGATAACGAAGTTTCGCGTCAATTACCTCGGTATAACTTTGCAGCGTCATCACGTCGCCGATTTTGGCGCTATTTGCATCCGGTGTAATTTTGCGAAGACGAACTGTCCAAGTGCTGCCAGCCTGCGGTAAATCTATGCGATGGTTTCTTTCGTACCCGGTTGTTGTTTTACCCGTCACCGAAGTGTTGATTACAGTCTGGAAGGTTCCGCCATCTGTCTGAAGTTCGATTGTGTAATTGATGGAGTAGCCCATCAAATCACCATCACTTTCTTGATTAAAAAGTGCAGGCCATTTCAATCGCAGGCGTATAGCTGAAAGCTGTGTATTGGTAAAAGTATGCGTCCAAGCAGTGGAGCTTTTGATCTCCGTACCAACGTTTATTTCATTATTTGGTCCAGGTATCCCCTGAATATAGGGCTGTGCCTGAGTGCCGGGACGGAACTCCCATGAGACGCCGCTAAAGTTGTCAGAGCCATCAGAATTTTGAAGTGCAGTTCCATCTAAATAAATGTTTTGCCCTGTCAGATCACCAGCCCATTCTCCCTCGCCCAGCGCGATCAGTACTTTTGCTTTTGCAATGGATTGGAGATCATCAGGCTGTTCTACAGGCGTACGAGATGAAGAACTGCCGCCTTTGCGGCCACGAATTGCGGTAGCTGTTTCCATATTGCGCCCATAAAAAAGGCCACCAGAAGGTGACCTTAATAAGTTTGAGAGGGTTTACTGCTGATCTTCGACATAAATGCCAGCCGAGATAATTGCGCCACCAACGCGGCGGCGGCCGTAACCAAGCGGGACGGGGTAGCCTTGAGATGCAGTGTTAGTCACACCTCCAAAAGCATAGGATGCCTGATTGGCTGAATCCTGTTTACTCGCAAGACCTGCTGTCTGCGGGGAAAGCAATTGAATAACGCCCCCCAACGCCATTGATGCGCCCATCGCATATAAAAATGGAGACGCAGCAGCGAAAGGAGTAAAAGAAGCCACGAATGCTGCGGCGATTAAAACTGCACCGAGTATCGTCTGAAACAAGCCAGCTTTTTTACTTCCAATTATTACAGGGATAATTTTTATAACTTCACCGGTGACCGGATACCCTAAATCATCTTTGCCTAAATTTAGTTTACCCCGAAAAACTGCATAGGTAAGACCGCGAGCTCGGCTATTATTTAGGTAACGTTCAAAGTCTTTAATTGTGCAGCAAAGAGCTCTAACGGCTTCATTAGTTGTTTTAACGGCTCGTTGGTGATTCTTTCCAAATATTTTACCTAGCGTTCCGCCTAAAACGATTTGGGTCATAGTTTCTTTCATATTTCCACCAATAAAAAAACCACCCTTAAGGTGGCTTCTTTCGTTAGTATATTTGGTTAAAGGGTTGTTGGTTTAATATCTAAATTACCATTGCCATCAGTGTAAACCCTCACTACTTTTTCATTGTCAGATTTCAATACCACCGACTGCTCTTGCCTTTCCTTACCCATAGAGCACCATCCTGAGCCATCGAAAGCCACGCCGATTATGTATTCTCCTGGAGGCAAGTACAGTGTGGTTTTTTCTGATGTATTTAACAGAGCAGACTTTTCTCCGTTAACAAATATTGCAGCGTAACACCCACTACCAGTAATACCACTATCGCGAATTACTACCAGTTTTGTATCGCCGTTTTTAGGCGATTGAAATTTTAATGCCTGTGAAAGCGGAACATTTTTTGCATTATTGAGTGCAACAGGGTTCGTAGAACAACCCACCATTAAAATTAAAAAAAGAACTGAGCATAGTTTTTTCATCATCATCCCTCTGTGTTATTGGAAGAATGATAGCAGCATCAATCAGCATGGCAACGCTACAGCATCAGTTCTTTGTGCCTGACAATTTTCATTGTCCTTTCCATCCAGTAACCGCCATAAGGCACGCGATTGCTAAGCATGCCATACATATGGTGAAGCATCATGTTCCCTTCGAGCAAGATCCCTGCATGATTCCATTTATTGGCTTGCACTTGCATGATGATCATATCGCCAGGCATTTGTGAGCCAGAAAATTCACGGAATCCGCAGTCATACCAGCATTCCTGGTAAAAGTTATCCGGGTACGTGTCTTCCCACCAAGGATAATCAACGCGGTAATCCGTAAGTTCAATGCCGTGCGTCTGACGAAAATAGCTCATCACCAGCCCCCAGCAGTCACTATGCCCGAGGACAAAAGGTCGCTCGATTAGTGGCAGTTCTCCGCGTGGCTGAATTGTCCGTAAATCCCCCTCCGGCCAGCTCACAATATGCCAAGGCAACTCACTTGCATCACATTGGACCTTGTCCAGTTCGCTGGGTCTTGTCGTGGCATCAGGATGACTATGTACAATGGCGATCACTGCTCCCCAGCTTTCCGCATCAGCATAACCTACGGGGTCGAGATGAAAATTTTCAGTGGGTTCATCGGCCAAATTTCGGCAGGGGAAATATTTTTCCACCCTGCTTTTCTGGGCAATCACCCCACAGCACTCTTTCGGGTATTCAGCTGCTGCATGAGCCATGACGGCATCTATCGTTTTTTGTCTCATATCTACGTCCGAATCAAAGATGTACCCGGGAACCCACCGAATGAAAGCTCGTTGTTTTCACCAAAGCGCAGTTTGCAACCGGTAAGATTTCCGCTGCACACATCCAGAGACGGATCACCGACCGGGTTATTAAATTTATCAAAATAGGCAGTTCCAGCGTAATCGCAACCATCACCAGACCGGTATTTTCCACGAATACACCAGGTGCAAATTGAATGAAGCTGACGTGTTGGGATCTGCAAGCCCTGTAAATCCATGGGACTGGTGAGTGTGAATTCAACCTGACGTTTGTTCTCTTCACTCTTCCTGTCGATGTAGAAAACTTTCAGTTTTTCCTGTGTCGGATCTGCAGTTGGGTTACCTTGCGGGAAATTTCGGGCATCCAGATATTTAGCCAGGGTGTCATGAATGGACACTTTGGCCTGTGCCATATCGTCATACGCAAGACACAGCGCGGTGATAGAACCATCAAGGTTCGCTACGGTAAGTTTTGGCTCGGCACTGCTCCCTGCTGTCGACGCCTCTATCCCCTCGATCTGGCAAGGCCATGCAGAATACTCAATGCCCTGCCACCAGATGGATTTTGCGGGTAATTTTGTTTCATCCCCACCAGCCGCAATGATCTCTGATTCAGTATGTGGAATATTGTAGGAATGAAATCTCAACACATCACCTACACCAAAACCTGTGCCATCCACCTCGAACAACCGGATTTTATTACCGGGTTCAAGTTTTTGATAATCGCTGTTTAAGCTCATGGTTTAAATGCCTGTTCGAATGTCGCATCGAGATTATGTTTTCCCGCCCCCAAAGCCGTGGGCTTGTAGGTATCACACCGATAAAGTCCAAGAGGCTCAAGCGGAGGTTTCCATAAAAATGAAATTGTCCCGCCGTGCGCATCCAGAAAGGCTTTAATCGCACTGATATAAGCTTCATCGCCGGTGAAACTGAGTGTCCATTTCTGGCTTTTTGGATTTAACCCATCACCGGCAACCTGGGTATAACCGTCACCGAACTGAACCTTCCGAGTGCGGAAAGTCGTATCAGCCTCGGCGTTCAGCCGCGGACACCATGTGAATGTATCAATCGCCACTTATCACCTGCCTTTCATTGCATTCCAGATATCACCGCCCGGTCGCAGATCCTTCATTTTGTTCTGCTGATAAAGCTGATTTACATAGTTGGCTATTTGCGTACCGAATTGCTCCCAGCCGCCACTTGATTGCGCGTTTGCATTCCCATTGCCGTCTATGGTGATGTAAACCTGAGGTGCACCGCTGCCAGCGGCAGAGGAATTACTCCCCCCAACAGCTCTAACGCCGAGCGAACCATCAGCTGCACGCGTGAGGGGCATAATCGCTTCCGGCCCCGCCTCCCCGAACACGCCCACCCCCTGCGCAAAAGCAAACATTGTTGGGGTGTTGTACACACCGCCGCTGAATGAATTCAGAGACGGGGAGTCGTAGACGCCACCTTTAGCATTGAAGGAAAGATTGCTATACGTTCCGGAAGAAAAAGCATTTGATGAAGAAGCTGTAGCCCCTCCACCAAAGTAGCTTGCAGCGGCACCAACTGCGGTACCAAGCAGTCCGCCGAACATTGAATTACCGCCTCCACCACCCATTACACTGACTGCTGCCATTTGCAGGGCAACTTTCTCGATCATCTGTAAAACTGATACGCCCCAGGACTTCCAACTCACTTTGTTGCCTTCAAGCATTGATGTGACGTTGTTGAATGCACTATCCATGGTGTTTTTCACACCATCTGAAACAGTTCCTGAAACGTTGCTGACCTCCTCAAGCCAGTTGTTGTATCCCTTTGAAGCGCCAGACATCCAGTCAGCTTCAGCTGCCGCCGTTGCCTTATACTTATTGTCCAGCTCTGTCAGTGCAGCGTTGCGCGCTGAGATAGCAGCTGCGCCCTGGTCGGTTTTGGCGAAAACCCGGTTAACCTGCTGCGTTTCATCAAACCGAGAACGCTGACGGTCACTGAGGCCAGCCGTCTCCGTTGTGAGTGCGGTTTCGTCGCGGTATTTTCTGGCGGCGTCAGTGAGGTCTTTCAGCGCGTCGGCCTGCTCACGCTGCTTTCTGACCGTTTCATCCGCTTTCTGATTCCACTTCGCCAGTTCTTCAGATGATTCGCGGATCGCCTTGATTTGCGCCTCCGTCCATTTGGTACCGGTCTGGTGGGACGCAGCGTAGAGTTCAGACGCCTTTTCACCCTCAGTAGCCCTGACCCTCTGCACCTCAATGGCCACACTCAGATCTGCCATCTTTCGGGTGTACTGCTCAGCCTGCGCTGCGGCTTCCCGCTCGGCTTTGTTCTGCTCTTTGGTTGCGGCACTCGCACCTTTTTTGGCATCAGCTAACCGCTGGGTATTGTTGTATTCGTCTTCTAAGGCCTTGGTGTACTGGATGGAGTACGTGGCATTTTCAGCGCCAGTTTTCCCCATTTTCTCCAGATCAAACTGCGCCTGCCGGCGTACTTTCGCCAGACCGGTCAGGCCTGCGAGTTCAGCCTGCTGCTGCCTCTGCTGCAGGCTCTGCTGATCCTTGGTTGATACGTCGGCCTGCGGCACGCGCATCGGCGAATTGACCAGACCGGCACGGGACTGAAGCAGCGTATTACCCAGGGAGAGAAGGCGGTTAAATTCAGTGTGCTGGCCGTTCATCATCAACAGGGACTGATAAGCGGTATTTTGCTCTGCGGCTTGTTGCCGAATTAATTCTATGCGGCGGTATTCCAAACCAGCCAACACAGACTGAATTTCATCAGACTTCAATTGCATCTGATTAAGACGTTCTTGCTCAACCGCAAGCTTTGCTGTTACTGCTGTTACCGAACTAGTTAAATCGGCATCTTTAACATATCCACTATATGAAGGGTTATTACGTGCCTCATTTAATGTATTTATGTCGCCTTGAAGAGATTTAACTTTCTTACTCTGTTCCTCAATTAATCTATTTTGCTCCGCAAAAGCAGATTGTGCTTTTGGGATATTATCTGACGCATCGGTTAAGCCCATTGATTTGGTTTTTTGCCTAATATCTTCAATAGTCTTACCGTATTCTTGAGCCTCTCTTCTCGCCTGTTCATTTTGCTGAGAGGTATAAAGCCATGCAGCACCGATCCCTAAAACAATTCCCGGTATTCCTCCAACCGCGCCTAAAAGACCACTACCGAGACGAGCACCTATTGATGAAATTGAGTTGAGTCGGGTCTGCGCTGCCTCGCGGGCAGCCATATTCCTTGTTAGTTGAGCTTGTGCGGCCGTTAATCTTCTCTCTGCTGCGGCTTGCTGATCGGCGCCAACAGCTGCTGCTTTGGCTTGTTGAGCGCGATATACCGCAGCGCGGGCGCGTGCAGTTGAAATCTGCGTGCCGCGAACCTGTGCAGCAGCCAATGCAACTTCAGCCCGCTGCGCTGCGACCATTTGCGTGGTGGCTGAACCGACGCCTGACGCCATGTTGCCAAAAAAGCGCGCCGCGCCAATACCAACCAGAACGCCGAGAGTAGAGGCGACCAGATCCATATTATTGGCTAGCCCGTCCAGCAGCCCGCTCAGTGATGCTGTGACCCCGGTGGCCTGATTCTGTGCACCGACCCACGCCTGAAAGGCATTCTCAACTTTTGTCACTGAACCGCTGACAGAAGCAGGCAGGCTGGCAAACTCGCCACGCAACGTGCCGAGCTGGCTGATGAGCGCGGGCACTACTTTGTCGATCGTGAGCTGGCCCTGATCGGCCATCGCCTTTAAATCTTTTCGTGCAACGCCCATGCCCGCCGCCAGCGCGCGGATCACACGATCGCCAGCTTCGTTCACGGCGTTGAATTCTTCGCCGCGCAGAACGCCCTGCGCTAACGCTTGGCTGAACTGGGTGATGACAGAGCTGCTTTCTTCCGCACTTGCCCCGGACAGCTTTAACCCGGTCGACACTGACTCGGTGATTTTCAAAACGTCCTGTGAGGAATACCCGAATTCGCGCATCGAGGCAGCGGAACGGGCAAACAGGCTGGCGTTATCACCAAAAGCGGTGCCAGTTGCCTGGCTAATCGCCATCAGGGATTTTTGGTTATTGCTGAAATCTTCAGTTGATTGAGAGGCCTGCTTTAAGCGGGCATTGACCTGGTTCCATTCGTCGGCAAGATTAATCAGGTGACCGGTAGCGAAAGCACCGGCAAAAATGCCTGCCATGTCTTTGGCTGTATCAGTGATCTCTGATAACTGACCGTTAAGATCGGAGATTGCGCGCTGGCTTTGACGTGATGCAGACTCTGCTCTGCGGCTTCCCTGCTCCATCGTTCTGTAATAGTTCTCTCCCATGCGAGAGGCGCGGGCTATTTCACTTTGAAACGAGGTTGAATTTGCAGAGATTTTAATAATTAGTTCGCGCAGCGTTGCCATATTTCACCCATAAAAAAACCCGCCGAAGCGGGTGTTAATCTGCAAGCTTGCCGAGGAATCCTTCTAAACCATTTTCTTCAGTTTCCTCTTCTGACTCCTGCCACTTAAGCAAGGCATCATCAAGACTGACCTTTCCGCCCTGCGAGTTAAAAACTGCAGCCGTAATTTGTGCGGCATGAAGATCTGCACGCCTGCCGCCAATGGGACTGATTCGGTCGAACTCCATCCACAATTTCAACTCACTGGCAGGAAGCGTGCTTTTTAGTTCATGCAACGTGCGCCCCAACTGGAGCGCCAATGTCATTAAGAAGAAGGTTCCTGGCTCTCTGACTTTTTTTCAGCCGCTTCCGCCGTAGTGCTTAAGTCCAGCGCTTGCTTAAGCAGCCGAGAATGCACCGGCCCATAAATGCCTTCGACCAGCGCACGGTCTTCTTCACTGAAAACTGGCTGATCTTTATCGTCCAGCAGCACATCGATAAAGAGCACAACATCGGCCTGCATATTCCTGTGAACAGTCTGTGCAGGGGTCAGTTTTACAGGCTCCTGACCTTCTGGTACCTCAGGGCTAATGATCTGCTGCCATTCAATCCAGCCCTTTGAAGAAGGTTCACGGATCGTCACCGACGCATTGCCCCATTCAGGGACTGTCACTACTTTCTTACGAAAACCCGACAGCGGCGCCAGCGCCAGGTCACGAAGTGAAAAAACTGGTTTGCTCATTGTCTTTCCCAATAAATTACAGGTAATAAAAAAGCGGCCGAAGCCGCTGCTTAAGAGGTTGCCTGAATGATAGGGATCGGCTTACCACGCACGCGAAGAGAGTATGTTGCGGCGACCACGGAAGAAGTTGCCGCTGACCAGGTGCTCTGGCGAACCTCCACAAGAATGTAGTAACCATTGCCCGAGGCGAATTTCACACGCAGAGCGCGAAGTTCGTCATTCTCATAAGCTGTTTGCAATGCGCCCTGAGCCTCTTCGTCCCCAACCCAGTTACGGGTAATGCTCATTTCAGCTGGAGCGGAGAGACCATTGGTTTGCTCCTGCTCGGTTGAGCACAGCGTAGTGACATCAATATCCCCTTTCTGGCCGCCGGTGAAGGAAATTTCTTTGGTGGCACAGGTAGCCTCCAGCCAGGTGATACCCACACCAGGGAATGCAGGCGCGGTAAAATCAGCAACGGACACGGGGGCGTCGCTGATGGCAAACGTCATCCCTTTTGTAACTTCGTATTTACTCGACATAAGTTCTCCGGACATAAAAAAACCGCCCGTAGGCGGTTATTGGTGAGGTGATGGGTTATTGCTGGTTCTGAATTTCCAGCATGGCACGGTAGAGCCCTGTTTCGGACTCATATCCGTTGGTTCTATTGAGTTGCGTGAAATTCAGTGGGGCCAGCGCGTTTTGTACCAACTCACGAATTGCGCGGGCTTCATCAGGCGATTTCGCGTAAACATCGACCTGAACGGAATCTGTTTCTTCGGCAGGGCCACAAAGGGTGTCGCCAAAGTTCTCGCTGAAAATACTGAATACTATCCATGGTGCGGCGACAGCGGTTTGGCCCTCGGCATTCAGCGGTGCTACGTAGGGATAAACTTGCCCCCCGGCCAGATCCCCGATGAGGCCAAAAACGTCAGCTTCCGTCATTTTGATAGTGCCTCATCGATGGCCTTATTCATCTCGTCAAAACCAGCTTGCGCCGCCAGTTCCTGATTTGTGTCATAGGCTGGTCTGACAAATGGATTTGCGGGTAACTTAGAGGTCCCAAGCTCAATGAAGCGCCAGTAGAACGCATTATTGCGACTCGTTCCCTTAGTAGTGTTATCGCTGTTCGTGCCTTTGGGATTAGTGCCGCGAATATGCACCCCCGCCACCGCTTCACCCGGTCCGGATTTGCGGCTAACGACCACTATATTACGAGCCAGTTTACCGGTTCGTTTTGGCGCCCCATCTTCCACAGCATCGCGCAAAACCTGAGCACCCGCTCTTGCTGCCTGATTGAGGACTTTTTTAGTTTCCGACTTACTTAAAACAGCCAGGTCTTCAGCCAAATTCAGAAGATCGCTAAAATCTAAATTTGCTCCAATCATGCTTTCACCCCCTGATTACAGAGAATTTCCAACTGCGTCATTCTTGAGTCTGGGATTGGGGGACCTGATATTTCTAAAACCTGTCCTTTAAAGGGTCCTGACTCGCAGACAAGCCGGGATGAAGCGCCGATGTCAGCGCGATAGCGCACCCATACACGTATCGTTGCTTCGGCCTTTTCCGCCCCTGACGCCACAAGTTCACGCCCGCTTATGCCTTTCACTTCAGCCCAAACGGTAGCTGTATTCGACCAGACCTTTTCCGGCTGCCCGGATGGCTTTCTGGATTCAATAAAATTCTGAATGGTTACCCGATCACGAAGTCGTCCGGCCTGCATATAGCACTCCTTAAACGCCGTAAATTCGGTACGGCTGCAAAAGCGATTCCACAGCAAATGGGATAGACGAGGTAATGTTGCCGATATTTACCGCCTCCCTGTTGGCATACCAGTGGCCAATCAGCAAAAGCATCGCTGCCCGGATATCGTCATCAAGCAACAGCCTGTTTTCGTCTGTGTCGAAACCAGGATCCGTGTTCAGTAAGTAAAGCGTCCGGCGCGTCCACGTTTCAACATAACGCTTCGCAGCACCGGTATAAATTTGGAATAACGAATCATCAAGGGTGAAATCAGGTTCAACCCGGCAATGATTTTTTACGATATCTAGATCAAGTACTGCGGCGGGATCGGCCATCTTTCGCCCAACCTTTTACGTAAGAAAAAGCGGCCCGAAGGCCGCCATAAAATACAGATTTAGCTGCCGGAACCAGGCGCGGTGAATGCCCCGTAAATGAAGGCTTCCGGACGCTTAACTGCCAACGCCAGACGCTCCTCGCAACGAATCGAAATCATGTTCTTTTCGAAGTCGTCGGCGTTCTCAGTACTGATCACCACATTGGCGTCCTCACGGTCAAACAACTGAGCCGCCGCATTAAAAGCACCAGTCAGGAATTTGCCCTGGAATGCAGCTTCTTCAGTGGCGACAACCGGGAGTCCCCAAAGAGTCGGTCCGATCAGACCGGATGGGTTAGCCAGAATGTAACGGCCCAGCGTGTCTTTCGTCAGCTCGATCTTCGCCCAGTCGATGAAGTGGAGTACATGGCCGGATGCAGGGAAACGCGCCAACTGTGCCTGCAACATTGCCAGACGCAGATCATCGATGCCGTTTTGCTGTTCTACCGTAAAGGCTGGGTCGAATGCGGTAGCCTGCGGCACGATGCCATGAAGATGAACACCGGTACCATCGCCAAAGAGAATTTCCTGTTCTTCAACATATTTCAGGCCATAACGCATTTCCGCATCAATGGTTGATTGCAGTTGAGAAAAGTCATCAAGGATCTGTTTGGATGCTTTGAACATGTGCGCAATGGTAGTGACTGCAGTGATTTTTGTTGCAAACTGAATGCCGCTGTATGGCTTGGTCGTACCTTCCGGAACAACCTTCGCGGCATTAGTGAAGCCAGTTTGCTGCACCCAGAAAATCGCTGGAGCGCCAGTGCGCCCCGGAGCAATCAGATCGCGGATGAACAAGCGCTGTTTTGGAGCAGTGTCAATGCCTGGCAGTCGCTGCGGTTCAACTACACCGTCGGCGACATCCGGGGACAGTAATGCCGCATTCACAGGAATGTTTACACGCTTGCCGCCTTCAACACTCGCCGCGAAGTTCTTCAGCGCTTCGGAGCTGATCACCACTTTACCCACGGTCTCAGCGACTTTGGCAGCATTGTTCAGAGGCATCTGCGCGACGTGCTGTTCCAGATCGCCGAGTGCGGCTTTCAGCGTTTTTTCAGCTTCACGCAGGGCATTGAACTCAGATGCCATCTGATCGACTGCTGCCTTTGTTTCTGTAGAAAGAGACCCGGATTTTTTGGCCTCTGTCAGCGCTTCTTCTGCCTTAGCACTGAATTTGCCATTAGCTTCTTCAATGCTCGCCGTGACTTTTTTCAGAATATCGTTTACTTCAGACATGATGTTTCCTTATTTGCCGAACGCGGCCAGCGCGTCTTCAAGTTGTTTGATGTTTTCAGGGTTTGGTGCATCGGTAGCGCTCGGCTTACCTTGTTGATTGTCAGTAGCGCCCGGCGTACTGGCAGATAAAGATTTGAGAAGTTTTCTGCGCTCAGAGCGCGGGGTATTGGCTTTCGCTAACAATGCGTCAAGCTTACGCAGCGCGGCTGCCGGGCTTTCATCACCGTCAGAGATTTCATCTGCAGAAAGAAGGCGGTCAGCAAAACCTTTTTCGACCGCATCGTTGCCACCGATATACGTTTCGTTATCCATCATTTCTGAAACGTCTGAAGCATCAAGGCCACTGCGGGCAGAGTAAATATCCTGCATGGCGCGATCGAAAGGCTCCATGTCCTGGGCTGCCCGTGCAAGGTCATGCCGGTTTCCTACCGCGTAAACCCAGCAGTTATGGATCATCAGGAACGCCCCGCGACCGATCTGCACCTCATCCCCGGCCATTGCGATAATCGACGCGGCAGAAGCAGCGATGCCCAGCACTTTTACGGTGACTTTGCCGCTGTATTCGCGAAGCTGGTTATAGATTGCCAGCCCTTCGAACATGTCACCGCCCGGCGAGTTGATGCTCACTGTGACGGCTTCGCCGTTCATTGAGCGAAGAGCACCAGCAATTCGGTTAGCGGTAACACCTTCCCCCCAGTAATCAGAACCGATGACATCGAAAATAGAGATCGTGTTGTCGTTGCTGTTGGCAGCCTTAATGCCACCGTCCCAGCGATCCAAAGCGGCCGGCGATAGCTCACTGGTAACTTTCGCGCACGGGCGCCCCTCCGGCGCGGCCGGAAGATTCTTTAATGACATGGGATGGCTCCTAAGCCGCCTTTTTCAGCGGGGAATGTTCGAAAGAAATATCGGGGAACAATTGGTTATGAAGCTCGAGCAATGCGTTGGCTCTCGCTGCCTGGTTGTTTTGGCGTAAATCTTCAAGCGCGGTGAGGTTCAGCTGCACGGTATAAATCTCGCCGCCCGGGATCGGCGGTAGATTTTCCAGCCGGCGGACATCGTTGCGGCTCATCCAGCCATTCTGCAAGGCGGTAGTGTAATAAGCCGCACGCCCGGCGCTGTCAGCGCGGAGTAAACCTTCCACCGAGAATTCCGCAAAATAATCTTCATCATTACCCAGCAGACAGCGCGCTATCTCCTGCTCGATATTGACAAGCAGAGGGCGCAGCGTGTTCGTCAGGAATAACAGGTTCATGCCTTCGACGCTGGACGCCCAGCTGCTTTGTTTGGTCATGTGCCCTACCATAAACGGCGGGATCCGGAACCAGCGGCAGATTTCTTCAATACTGAAAGAACGGCTCTCCAGCATTTGCGCTGCCTCAGGGTTCATCGTTACCCCCTGATAGGTCATGTCACCTTCAAGCACCATGACCTTACCGGCATTTTTCGAGCCTACAAAAGAACTCAGGTTCTGCTTTAACTGTTCTCTCTGCTCTTTATTAATGTCTGTTTTTGCACTAATAAACCCTGAATTCTGTATGCCGTTCTCAAAGATTTTCGCGGCAGATTCCTCAACCGCCATTGCCGATCCAATGACATCACGACCGGCCATCATCGGCATCATGCCACATACACCATCGAGGCCGAACCCGCGAATATGCATCATGTTTTTCACAGGAATAACGCGCTGACCGTTTTTATCGGTGTAGGTGTATTGCAATTGCCCGTTATCAAGTCGCTTAACGACCATGTTTTGCGGTAACAGCGGGTTAAGCCCAACCAGCTTTTGACCAATCATCAGTTTTTCTATGAAGGCATTACCCCGCATGCAGATACTTGCAACGAGCATCAGCATAAATCTGGATGGTGTCATTTCCCCGTTGGGCTGCTTACAGAGCACTCTATATGCTGGGTGATCGGTGGCCAACTCCCGAGAACCGTCCTTTTCCCGCTTATAGACTTTCAGCGGCAGCGTTGATACCGACTCACTCAGCAGCCGTGCGCAGGCCCAGACGGCGGACAACATGATCGCCTTATCAACGGTCACCGTTTTACCGCTACTGCTGGTTCCCATCCACTCCTGCCAAAACGTGCCGGTGGTCAAACTGATAGGTACACCGAGCCAATTTAAAAGGGCGCTTTTTACGCGCCCCGGTTGTTTTTTGGATTTCATCAGACACCTATCATTATCGGATCTTCGAAGAAGTCGGTTAAGTCCTGCTTATCATCGCCGCCATTGACCAGTAACCGGCTCTTCGCCGTAAACAGTGCAACCGGTCCGTCGATTTTGTTTTCTGGGGTCGATTTATTGGGGAAGATATTGTCGTTTTTGTCAGGTTTAACCGTGACGTTTGACATCATCCACGTCATCACCGGATTGCCGTCGTGGTGGATTTTGCTTCCGTACACATCGGCCTGTACTGACTTCATCGCCTCAGACAGGTTTTTAACTGTTTGTGCAACCTCAACCAGCGGCAATCCCTCTTCAGCCAGTGCCAAACTAAACTGTGTTGCACTCCACGGGTCGAACGCGATTTCCTTCAGGCTTTCGCCTTTTACCCACGCTTCCACTTCGGCCTTGATGTAGCCGTGATCGATAACGTCACCATCGGTTAAGTCCAGATAACCCGCATCTGCCCACTTCCGGTACAGTTCGGAAATATGCTTCGGCGCGGTCTCCAGTCTTCCCTCAGGGATCCAGAATTTCGATTTCGTGTGAGTGTGGCCGGATGGAGAACGCCACGTTTTCACTGCGGCGCAAATATCGATTTTGTTTGCAAGGTCGATACCCACCCAAAGTGGCCAGTTGCGCAGTTCATCATCGGGTGCGATGTCAGCACATTTCGCCCAGCGGTCCATATCCATCCAGGCGCTTTCAGCCGTCACCCAGATATTTAGATGCTTCGTAAAGAAGTTCGGACGGGCGGCGATCTGCTCTTTCGCCTTTTTTGCAAGACGGCGCATATCGTCCCAGCGCTTACAGATGCCAAGCCCCGGATTCGCCTTCGGCCAGTTCTTTTCATCAAACGGGTCGTCGTCTTCATCAAGCGTATAAATGACAGCAAAATAAGTGTCATCGTCCACCACGCCGCGCAGCACTTTTATCGCATAGTCGCGCTGTTCGAAACAGATACCCTCTTTGTTAGATCCTGCTGTCGTAATGGCAAACAGCAATGATTGAAGACGCGCGCCGGTGGCCGTTTCCAATACGTCCCAGACGTCACGGGTGCGGTGAGCGTGAAGCTCATCCACGATCCCGCAATGAATGTTCAGGCCGTCGAGGTTATTTGCGTCGCTGGAAAGCGGTTCAAACTTTGAGGCTGTTCTCTCCTGATGGATGTTCAGTTTGACGTGACCAAACAGTCTGCCCAGTGTCCGGGGCGCTTTCTTGATCATGTTCTTCGCATCATCAAATACGATACGGGCCTGATCGCGTGTGGTCGCTGCTGAATAAACTTCGGCACCACCCTCACCGTCCGCGCCGGTCATGTAAAGCCCGATACCGGAAGAGAGCGTTGATTTTGCGTTTTTGCGGGCCACCTCGTTATAAGCAGTACGGAAACGACGAACCATGATTGCATCGCCGTCTTCATCGAACACCTGTTCCCCGGTCATTTCATCGATCAGGGGGATAACGAAGCCAAAAAGATTAATCAGAATGAAGATGTCCCACGCCATGAGCTCTATCGGCTTGCCAGCCAGTGCGCCTTTAACGTGGGGGACGAAGTTATAGAAATCGAGGATGTGCTGGGCACGATCCTCACTGAAGTAGACGCCGCGTTCCGGCCCATGCTCTAAATCGTTAAGGAATCGTTGGCACGAAAGCCGCACCAGTTCGCCAGCAACAATCTCGCCAGTCAGCACACGTTCTGCGTACTGAATACCTTCCGAAACGGTTGCCATTCATCATTTGCGCTTTTTCAAAAATTCTTCGAGTGGATCGGCTTCCCCTGCACCATCGCTGCTTACCTTGCTGCGTGAAGCGGGTGTCATGCCGAATTCTGCCATCATGCCGCGGAGGCGTTTCCAGGCATCTGCCATCATTCCAACCCGCGGATGAGCTTTAATCAGAGTGTCGCCTGTCATCGTCTTTGTTTTGTAGGTTTCCCCCTCCTCATCCAGAATGTCTCGGTGACTTCTCCATTCCACATAAGCACCGATCAACAATTCAAGTGCCATTCCATCGAGATGTGTGATCATATTTGAACCATCCAGCTCCTCACCGATCCGCTTGAACCAATACTTCTCTTGCTTATTGAAATGCTTCGGAACTGGGGGTACCCCTGACGGAGGTTTTGGCTCTGACTTGTTTATTGCTCGTTTTGAAGGGTTCCCCTTGATCAAACGCAGATTCGTTGGGGTTCTCGGTGGTCCAGACATGATAGAAAACTCCTATTAATCGCGATTGGGGATCCCCATGAAAAAGGTTTCCAACCTGCGGGCGCGTAACAAAAACTTAGGCGGCGGTCCTGAAGCGTGAAAGGCCTGAACTTTCGACCCGCCCTCCCCCTCGGAAATGAGAATTGATATCATTTGCATTGAAATGATTCAAAATGCAACGATTTATCATGTTGTTGATAATAATTATCACTTTAGTCGTTCCCGACCTGTTTTACCCCGATGACATGGCCAGCACAGGCTTTCGAGGTTGTCCGGGTCATCGGTACCCCCATTGGCTTTGGCAACGATGTGATCGACGGTTGTAGCTGGTGTGATCCTGCCCTGTCGCGCGCACTCCTGACACAGGTGCTTGTCGCGCCCGAGGATGAGCGGTCTGAGTTTGTCCCAACTGGTGCCATATCCGCGCGCATGCCTTGACTGTCCCCGCTGGTGCTGCTGCCATCCTTCATTGCGGTGCGTCTCACAATAACCAGAACGGTCTGTCGTGGTTAGGCCGCATCCATGCTTACGGCATGCGCGGGGAATTGCTGCTGGCATATTATTTACCTATCAGGGTGATACAGCGAGACGCCATGCGCGCCGCCGCTCTACCCTTGGTTGATTGTCTGGGTGTCGCTCGACCGTGACGCCGTCTGCATGATCCACCAACGAGTAACAGGGATAGATGACCTTGCCGCCCAATGCATCACCGACTGCATAGTCAGCCGCCTTGGTGCGGTTCCAGTTCTGCATGATGCGGCTTAGTCCGCTAACTGGCGGGCTGTAGCACACGCCATGTATTAGCCTGTCCATCGAGATGTGGGCAGCTCGGCATCTATCGGCATCAATCAGGCTGGCTGCGATATGCTGCTGGTACTGCGGAGGGCGCCCGGTACCCAGATAGAAACTGATGAGATTATCGGGGAACTTGGCCAACCACTCATTCACTCCCTGGGTAAAGTCCGGTAATGGCAGAGCATCATCCTCAAGTATTACCACGCGACAGTCCTGCTGACTGGCCCACTCGATAGCGCGTCTGTGATTCCAGTTCGCGCCGTGATCTTCTTCATCGATCAACAGGTGCGCGGACAACATGTCAGCGAGGCGAGTCGCCATGTCTCGGCGCTGGTGGTGCCCTACAACGCAGAAGGTCACTTGTGCCGATACCATGCGAACTCCTTACCGATGCCGTCAGATTTAAAAATGGTATGTACTTTGGGGCCAGTCACGATACGGTCACCGAATGACTTCGCCACGATGCCAAACGCACCCATATCAAACGGAGTCGCTGGCGTCTTTCCCTTATCCCAGAACCTGTGGCTTTCGCTGAGGTAATGCAGACGGACTATCTGGTGTGCAAAATCCATAACGTCAGCACGACAGCCTCCGAGCAGACCAGCATTAAGCAACGGGCTGTTACGGTGTTCGCTAAGGAAGTCAGCGTAACCTTTCCCGTGATGGTTCTGATGCATCCACTGATCTGAATATGTCTTGGGTTCAGAGCCAACATATATCTTGCCGGGCTCCATCTCTGCCCACGGTTCGTGCAACATCTCAACGTCAGTGCCGTCGGTACACCACACGAAGCGGTATTCAGGGTGAGCCCTCAGATACTGGTATATGTGCAGCCACCGAGCGAAGTAAGGACTCATCTGCAAAGCTGGAACTGAAACGAGTGCCGCGCCCGCGGGTGCATTGCTGAGTTGGTCAGCCAGCACAACAGCATCCGCGCCGCGAATTGACGATGCCCACGTGCTGAGCAGAGATGCATCCGGCTTAATCACGGCACCGCGCTGAGGATCCGGCTGTCCGGTCAGCAATGAAGTGATTACCACATCATGCTGGCGCCGGAATTCAGCATAACCGGCATACCCAGAATCACGACGGGCATTGAAAATGGTCACATTCTTCCGTACCAATGCTTCACGGTCAGGCTGAGCGACAGTGCGATTAACCGCTTCATGTTCATCAAGCGAATAAATGAGGGCTTCAGAACCGGCAACATCGGCATTTGCCCAGGTCGTCAGGCCAGCGTTATGAATACGCAGGGCCAGATCGGGATGTTCGTACATGCCACGGCCATAAACAGTGTCAAAGCCGCCGACTTTTTCAATCGCGCTGCGGTGGTAATAAAGCATCACGCCGCGTTGGCCGGTATAAGCGATATGCTGTTCGTCGCGATATAGCACAGCCATATCGTTCAGCTTCTTAGCGCCAGCCAGATCAAGAAATTGGTAAGCAAGGTGAGGCTCTGGCGATTCGACGTATGGGACATGCCAGTTATCACTGATCGGATAGGCATCATCGTCCCATAGAAAAAGGTGCTCACACCCCGCATCAATCAGCGCCTCAAGGCTCCGGTTCTTCGAAGCCACGATCCCGAGTGATTTCTCATGCCTGATTATTTCGATACCGGCAGCGGTAGCCGCTGGCACTGAACCATCGTCAATCACGATTAACTTAGCGCCAGCCGTTAGATATTTCAGATGCTGTTCAATCGTCTTTGCCAGAACAGCGGGTCTATTATGGGTGGTGATGGCAATTCCAACCCGAGAGCCCGAATTGCACGCAGGCGCATACGGGACACCATCGATAGTGACCTGCATATTAGCTCCAATAAAAAAGCCCGCCGAAGCGAGCCTTGGATAAAACTAAATATATATTTAACTTATGCGCTTAGACTTTTTCTTTCCATTAAACGCATCCTCAGTTACATAAAAGATGTGAATCCACATAGAGAAGACAAATACTGCAGCAGCACTAATCCATGCAATTGCAGGAAGTCTTGCGTCCATAAATCCACCATAAGGAATTACGGACCAACAAAGACTGACATATGTATAGCATATGAAAAGAGGTATAAGGTTCAGTCTACTCAGAAGCAATAAGACAGCAGAGACCCCATAAACTAGCGCGAAAGTTAACCCAAAAGACACCTTTGCATGCTCAACTGTCATGAACACAAGGCACAGGTTGAATACAATAACTTCGGCAACTATAAGCCAAAGATTCCCAATAGATGGACCACCATAAGCAATCCGGTGTAAACTTTTTTTGATTTCCTTCAAATCATCTTCTGTACTCATTTATATACCCTTCTTAAAAAGCGAACAACGTTCGCAACGGCAAATAAGCCTAAGGTGAACACCCTGACTGTGTTCAGGTATATTGATTTTCCTTTTTCATAATGTTCTTTCCACATCTTACTAATTCAGGAAAGCTGGTTCAATATAATTATACAAAGTGTAGCTTGAGGAGTTCAAAGTTGGAAAAAATCTAAAATAAAGCGCCATTTTTGCATGAGTCTTGTTCAGGATCACGCAGCGCTTTACAGCGTGGCTAACCGTTTAAGTATGCGTTGCACCGTGATAATCGCCATCTTTCAACGTGTAAAGTCGGTTAAAGCTCAAATAGATTTTGTTGGTCATTTAGCTGCACCTAATAAGTTTTCATGTCTTTCATCATCAATCTGGCGTATTCCGGCCAATTGGTTGTTAGCCTGCTCTATCAGGGTGAGTAGCGGGTCAATCCACAACACAGCCTGACAATAAGTTATTCGCTTGGTGGTAGTGGCACTAACAGCGGCTTTAACAGGCTGGCTGGTATCGGCGTACATTGCGCTGGAACGTAAACGGTTCGCGTAGTCGTACAGGCCGTTAGCAACATCAGCAGGGATAGGCAGAGTGCAGCTCGGCTCAGTTTTGAGGATTGTCCGGTATTCAATTTCTTTCTCCTGGCTGTCACCGATGATTTTGACGGCGTACTTTTGGGCAGCGCCAGCAATTTCATTTGAGCGCTGGAAGGTAAATGCCTGTGTCGATATTGTCAGTGCTTGCAGGTTATTATCACTTTGCAGCTGATCGGCTTTACCTTCGGACTTCACTGCGTTTGCGTGAAAATGAAAAGCCAGCGCCAGCAGAACGGCAATCACACTAGTAATCACCAACCCGCCAACTACAGCTGCTTTGCTATTCATGAGAGAAGCACCCCGATAAATAAGCACCAACCCCAGCCGGGGGCACGAAATAGCACCAGCACGAAACCGAAGAAGAACATCATTCCCGCTGCTGAGTGCCTATCCATCCAACCCCCAGCACGTCAGTTCGCTTTCCTGATCACGTCGTTGCACCTGACCGAAGCAATTATTCGCACGTATATTGCAATCCTTGCCATCGTCCCTCACCCAGCGTTTTATCTCTGAGCAGGCACCGCGTTTATCGCCAGTATTAAGTTTGCGGTAGAACGTCGAAGTAAAGCATTTCGCCGGACCGATGTTGTAAGGGCAAAATGAAGCGATTCCGGCAATTTGTGGCTGCGTCAGCGGGACGGTGACGTTTCCCTTTACCCAGGCAATCGCCTTATCTGACTCCAGCTTATTTACCTGGGCGCATTTCGCTGCTGTGAGCTTCATTCCCTTGTAAACAAGACGGCCATCAACACGGGTTGCGCCGCGGCAAATAGTCCAGCCCCCCACGCCATCTTGATAAGCAGTCAGGCGATTACCTTCCTTTTCATCAAGAAACTGGCCGAGGATAGCTGAAGCACCGGCACCAGAAATAATCAGAGCAATTACAGCTTTGCTGAGTTTGCTTTTGATACCAGGCTGAGTTGCCATCATTCACCTCTGAGTGCTTTGCGGCGGTCTTCTTTAATTTTGAAATAAAGGTTTGTCAGGTATGTGAGGAGCGCAACAGCTATACCTGCCAGCACACCTATAGCGTTCCACTGATCCGGACTAAATGCATTCAACAGGCCGTTCAGGACGCTACCGGCAGAGGCTCCGTACGCAATGCCTGTAGTCAATTTGTCCATTCTCATAGTCTCCCCCTCCGGTTGTCCGGTTGGGTGCGTAGTCGAGGGTAGTTTAGCGGCGCAGTCCGTTTGCGAAAGCATGAGTGGTTAGCTGATTGACTGGCCGCCAAAACGAGAAAAGGCCACCAAATTGGCAGCCTCAAAAACGCAAAAACCCGCACATTGGCGGGTTCAAATAATTTCTGTAATTAAAGATGTAGTCTCTGCCCCACCCGGCGCTTATCTCCGGCACTCTTAATGGCTTAGCTCTTGAAGGGGCCAGATCATAATCTCAGATTAATCCCGATGACATTTAACAATTTTTGCGAAATTAACCATTTTCAGACCAACAAAGTACAACGTTGTGATCCAGACCCAATAATCAGCGACCATTGCAGCACCGATGAAACAGACAAGGCAGCCGTTGGAATAATAGATTTCTCTAACTAATAATGCCAAACAGCTTTGCCCATTCTTCTATCTGGGATCGATATATAAACTGAATAGACGGCGGAGAGTAAGGGCCTTCGCCTTCTACAACTTGTGCAAGGCAAGGAAATTCTTTGGGTGCCCGTCTCAGCATTTCTCTTTCAAGCTCGTCCGCGTCGAAAAGCGAAGGAAATTCCTCATCCAAGTGAAGGTAGCCGTTTAGCATCCATTCGCGATACTCAAATTCGTTAGTTAGTAACTTCATGCCGATGGTCTCATATGATGTTTTATATAAGATAGCAGGCATTCGACAAATGAACGAAGATGCAAATCCACATTTCAGAAACGCAAAAGCCCCGCAATGTGCCAGGCTTGAAATGAGCGTTGGTTCCGTTTATCCAGCGTCTTTAGACCGAAACCTAAGGTAGCGGGTAAATTGTGTTTGGCTGGTAAAATAACCATCGGGGGATAAAACCCCAGACTTATCTGGGGTCGTAACGTGTTATGAGGTATTTGACTGTTCAGGGAATATTTCTCCGAAAGTCTGTTTATACCGTTCCTCTTCAAGTTCCACGCCGAGCGCGAAACGGCCCAGCTTGATTGCTTCTTTTATCGTGGAACCTGATCCCATGAAAAAATCCGCAACTACATCACCCGATCTACTGCTGGCGCTGATGATATCTCTCATCATCTCGGCTGGCTTTTCGCACGGATGTTTGCCCGGATAATACGGAACTGACTTATATGTCCATACGTCAGTAAATGGCACAAGACTCGTAACAGCGAACGGCCTTCGGATCCGCTTCAATTCATCAACAAGCTCCGCATAGTGCCGAGATAATGAATCATATTCCTTTACTAACTGATGGTGTGGAAGTTCCAGTTTCTGGAGACGATGTTTTTCACGTCCAACGCGCTCAAATAAACATTGCAACGCTAAGTAGTCTTTCTCACTCGGTAATTGCCACTGGCTTTCACTAAACCAATGCGAAGCCATTTGCTTGCCGGTTGCCTCATGAATCTCTTTCGCTGTGATCCCTAAAGCTTTACGGGCATTGCTGAAATACTCCACCAGAGGCTTGAGCGTGTTTTTGCGTTGCTCCTGGCACTCGATTGAATAGCTGGAGGACTTCCCTCTATACGGACCACGGTAATGCTCGGCGAAGAGGATCCGCTCAGTGGCAGGGAAGTACGACCTCAAGTCTTCTTTGTGCTGCCTGTTCCAAGGCCCAGAAGGTTTGGCCCAGATGATGTGGTTTAGAATTTTGAAGCGCTCACGCATCAGCAACTCAGTGTCAGCAGCTAAACGCGAACCACAAAAAACATACAGGCTGCCAGATGGTTTCAATACCCGCCAGAACTCCGCAAACATCTCATCAAGCCAGGCGAGGTAAGCTGATTCACCTGCCCACTGATTATCCCACTTACATGATTTAACCCGAAAGTACGGAGGATCAGTGGCTATCAGGTCAATGCAGTCATCAGGTAAGGTTTTAATGTATTGGAGTGAGTCAGCACAAATAATATTTATACTGTTTAAATTTACAGTATTTCTCATAGATCAGAGACGCCCTTTTTGATAGGCTCCATTTGCTGTGTGCACATCAGCAATGGGCCTCGGTTCGCTCGTGACCAACTAACGGGCGAATGGCGTGCACGATGTTATCAGCATCATGTTCGCCGCCCATTCCACAAACAATTAAGCCCTGGCTGAAGCCGGGGCGTTTTTTTTCATTCAATAAAACTTATCGCTGCTGTTGTCCTCACAACCGAATTGAGGGCATAAAAAAAGGCCGCCAATTAGGCGACCTTATGTATTTCTGGGTGGGTATGAGCTTAAGATTGTCTTTTAAACTTAGCAAAATGCTTTTTTTTCATAAATTGTTGCTTTTTGCAAAAATATAAAAAAATCGTTTCTCAGGTATTGACAGGTTTGTTGCGCCAGCAACGACGGGCGCTTAGGACCGTCCGGAAAAAAATCTCCCCAACTTATCCACAAAACGCGCCATTTTGTTCACTTGCAAAAGGTTTCGGACCACTCTATCTTGTTGATCGAAGCGGAGGAACGCCTAGATGTTGTGTGTATAAGTTATTGGATATGACATCAGGAATTTTTCTACTGCGGAAAAGTATTGGGGAGCCTTCCTGCAAGAAGACCCCCCGATATACGAAACGAGTTCTTTTGGAAGACCCCGCTAACGCATACGTTACAGTGAGCAGATTAGCGTTTCCAATAATATTGTCAAGTAACATGGGTCTGTTGCTTGGCTAAGGAATCAACGATGTCTAGCTCTAACTTAGCCCAACAAATCGGGTTCGCGTCAAGAAAGTCAGTGTATGTTAATCGCTATCAACGCATTCGTTACGGGCGTTTGGAGCATGTTATTGATCATTTCCGCTCGCCACCTAACTGAGTGAGCATCCTGAACAGTAACGCGAAGCTCGGCATGAAAATGCCGGGCTTTTTTTTTGATTTAAGAAAACTGGACCCTACCGAAAACAGGTTCTGAGATTGTCTAAGCTTTGTGACTACGTGACTACTCTTAACAGATTACAATGCTTTTTGCGTACGCGTTACATTTTTCGTATATTTGTAAGTTCCTAACACACAGTTAAAGAAAAATTATAACTTAGTAGAGGAAATCTCATGGATAACTTAGTTTTTCAACCATTCAGTAACTTTAATCACAACGATCCCTTTTTTGATTCCCTTAAAGCAAACTATGCTGAGTTTCCTCATTGGTTAGAAAAAAAAGCTAAAGATGGTGAGTCTGCTTATGTACTTTATGGTGATGACGAATCCATTGAAGGTTTCATGTACCTCAAAGAAAACGATGATGGAGGCGGGATTGAACCAGAATTACCTGCAACAAATCATCTCAAAATTGGTACATTCAAGTTTGAATCAAAAAAAACTCTACGTGGGCAGCGTTTTTTAAAAAAAGCATTTGATAGAGCTATATCCTCAGGAGCGGAAGACATTTACGTCACAGTTTTTGAGGAGCACGCGCATCTCATTCGGTTGTTTCAGACATACGGTTTCTACAAACACGGTGAGAAAAACACTCCGAATGGAAAAGAGATAGTATATGTCAGGTCTTTCAAAGATATAAATGGCGATGTTCTTCTTGATTACCCTCTAGTTATTGAAAAAAACGTCAAGAAATATCTATTGGCAATCTATCCGGAATTTCACACGAGATTATTTCCTGATTCCAAACTTATAACTGACTCACCCGATATTGTTCAAGATGTTTCTCATACAAACAGCATCCACAAAATTTACATATCAGGAATGAGATCTGTAATGAGAATGAAAAGAGGGGATATTATAATTATATATAGAACGAGCGACGGAAAAGGAAAGGCTTTCTTTAGAGCAGTAGCCAGTTCAATTTGCGTTGTAGAAAGCGTTAAAACAATTAATGATTTTAATGATGAAGAAAGTTTTGTTTCTTATTGCGGAAAATTTAGCATTTTTAGTGAGGGGGAGTTAAGAGAAATTTATCGCTCAAAAAAATCACCCTATGTAATTCGTTTTACTTACAACCTTGCTTTGCCTAAGCGCCCTACCCGTGGTAGTCTTATAGAGGACGCAGGACTAAATGGTACCGAAGGCTACAGATGGAACCATTTTGAGTTAAAAGATGCGCAATTTAACAAAATTCTTGAATTAGGTAGAGTCGATGAAAGTTTTATTATCAATTAAACCTGAATTTGCCGAAAAAATTCTAGACGGTAGTAAGCGTTTTGAATTTAGAAAAGGTATATTCAAAAATGAAAATATTACTACCGTCGTAATATATGCCACCATGCCCATTGGGAAATTAGTGGGTGAATTCCATGTGGAATCAATCCTATCCGGGCATCCTGATTTAGTTTGGAAGGAAACGAAAAAATTCGCTGGCATATCAAAAGAGTTTTTTGATTTATATTATGAAGGTCGTCAGAAAGCATTTGCCATTAAGATAGGAAGCGTGGAAAAATTTTCCGAGCCGTTACCTATCACCTCATTAGGTAAAAATGTGACACCTCCACAATCATATCGCTATCTTTCATCTTAAAATAACCCGGCTTTAGCCGGGTTTAATATTAAATATCTAACATACAAAAACAGCCAAGTATAAAACCTTGTGCCGTTTGCATTTCCTTCCTAATCGTTCCGTCTGAACACTTACGCCTTTTGGCAATTGTCCTGAGTGAAATATTGAATACATAATGAAGTATTACTAACTCGCATTCTTCTTTTTTGTATTTCTTTAGCTTAGAGACACACCCATCAATCATAATGCCTTCATCATCACAGCATTGTAAACGTGACTTAGAGGTTTGTGGCAAAAGTCCCTTAAATCCTGCCGCTATAGGGGAAAAATCAACGCCACTATTATCGCTTGCTGCCCAAGCGCCCCAAAGTTCTAAAGTCTCATGAATATCACGCATTATTATCTCCACACTATTATTTTTGTTTGCCGGTAGCAATAACACCCATCGCCAGCGCGCGGTCTAATGTCGTCAGTAACAGGTGTTCCTGTGTACCGTGTTCTTCTTCCCAATCCGGGGTGTTCGCATGAAGTGAGTCGTGACACCGTCTGCACAACGGGATCACGAACAGGTCATGCGCCTTTGTTGCCATACCGCCAAACCCATTGCCTGTGATGTGGTGCGGATCATCAGACCCGTTGCCACAGGCACAACATGGCTGGCGCTTTACCCATTGGGTGTATTTCGTGTTTTCGTACCGTCTTCGCTTCGGACGAAGCAAATAGGACTCGGGCGTCTCCGGATCGATTGCCAGCGCCAGCACCGGTTTGACATTGTTCGCCAGTTCTTCGCGGGGTTGCTTCTCCCACGGGTTAACATCAGCCTCTTTACGCTGACCACCAGGCGGGATGTATTTCATCCCCAGCGCCTCGCAAATTATCTCCTCCGGCAACTGTGTCGCCAGCCCCTTACTCGTTGCCCACCAGCACAATTCCGGTAAGGTCAGGCGGTGGCCGTCTGGCAGCCGAGACCGCGCACGAATAGCTTCAGTCACGAATTCAGTGACGTTCGCCAGAGCAGCAGCGTCCAGTTTGGCTGATTCTTTGTCGCGGTATTCATTGTCGTGAGACCAGCACAGGGACACCATGCCGCGCGCCCGGCGCACCTGCACCAGCTCATGATGATGATATTGGCCGCCGAAGTCGGTGCACTGACAGCCGCTGTTACGCTTAACCCACTGCGCCAGCGCATCCCAGCCACCAGCAAGACCAATCACGCGCTCTGACGAAAGAAAGGCCGCGAGACGCGGATCACGCGATAACGGCTGAGCCTCTACCGGTACCAGACCGTCCGCCGCGCCGCGCAGGTCTGCAGGCTCATCGGTGATCAGCAGACGTTTCCCGCTGAAATGTTGCAGCATGTCGCCCGGCGGCCGCAACAGCACGATCCCCAAATCCCTCTGTGGATATGGCTTTAAGAGCGCTCTCATTCAGCTCTCTCCCCGGCTTTAACCAGGCTGCTCAGTACAGCATCGGCATGTTCCCGCGCAGCGGTGTAATCAGTGGGATGTAGCTCCCCCGAAGGGGAGACCGCTGTCAGCCAGCCGTTGTAAGCAGAGAGCCAGATTTTCTGAAATTCATTCACGCAGCAACCTCCTGCAGGTAAACGATGCCAGCGGAGATCTGGGGTTTAGAAGCTGATAGTAGTGTCAGTGCCTGATAATGACCTGCCAACACTTTTACGCGAGAGTTCCGCACAGGAGGAATAGTAGTGAAGCTCGCCGGTACCAACTCGATATCGTTGAATGGGTTTTCATTTCCCCAGTGATGCCAGCCTGGAGCTTCTCCACGGCTAAAAAGCTCGATGCGTGAAACTTGCCCGTAAAGCTCTTCGAGGCGAAAACGCACCTCTGCTGGCTTTTCACTGTGCTCACCGCGGCAACTGTAAACAACCTGCTTAATGCTGGCGTTCAGGCGCTCGAGACCGGACCCGCGAACGGCGATCAACACATCTTCTGTGTTGCCGCGCGTGTAGTTTCCGCCATTCATCACCGTTTCCACGTTCAAAGTATCCATAAAGTCTTCGAAATCGATCATGGTCTGTTCTGCCAGCGCACGCTCTATACGGCTACGTGCCTGCTCATAGAGTTTTACCCACGTAAATCCCTTCATGGTTTTCACCTTGAAGCCCCATGCATTCGCCAGCTCCACTGCTTCTGAAGCAAAGTTGCCGGTGTACCACATCGCCAGAACTGCGTTTTCATCTGCAATAGACCAGACCGGAAGACGCTTCATTTCCTCAACCGCCATAGTGCTATAGTGGTCACCCGCCGCGCCGTTACTTATCTTGTTGGAATACTGCCAGGCAGGATCTGCATAAATCAGTTGATAACTCATAGCGCCTCCGATTTAGGGGCGATACGGAAGTTTTGATCAAAGTTTTTGGTTTGAAAGCATGACCAGCGCCCCGTATGTAGGGCATAGCCACATACTTTGTTTTTGTCCCGGTAAACAACATTGAACTCCTTATAGAAACGTGGTCTCAATTCAAGGTAGAGGCCTAGTTCTTCAGGAATTACTGATAAATTGCTTTTTTCGCCATGGTTCACTGGTGGTGTCGTGTAGACAGGAACAATTACGCCGCCGTGGGCGTTTTTGCATTTGATGGCATCAACTTCTTCCAAATACACATCAAGTTTAAAAGTAGAACTATTTCCGTCTGTGAACGGTCGACTAATGACGTAATAATCAGGCTTGGCCTGCTTTACTGCTAATGCTATACGTAAAAGTGGAATGATTTCTTGAACATCAAACAAAGCATTTCCGTATGAAATTGCTTTAGCCATTGAAAGCAACTCTTCCAACCGCCCTTCGCTGAACTGCCCCAAATCGTTATTCATAACGCCCCCTGCCCAGATGTACTGCCCATAGGTTGCATTCAAACTCAGCACTGATTTCAGCCGGTGTTTTCACAAGAGCTATATTGGATTTTTCGGCTGCTGGTTCTGCGACTTGTTTTGGCGCTTCGCCCAGTGAATAGGTTTTCTTCACGGCACAATGCCCAGTGACAATGTTGAACCGAGGCTTTTTGCTGATCGTATTAATCTTAGATGACATCGAATGCCCTGAAGGAATAAAGCAGGCATGATCGATTAACGATGCTTCAGTATTCGAGCAGGTGCGCGCAGTGCAATCACGCATGGGCTCTTCTATGACTAATTCCTGATGGTTTTTTTTCATGCAGATTTCCCCCCCTGCCGGCGCTGGGCACATTCTTTCCAGATGCGATTCCAGGTGCTGATCGCGAAATCACTGCGCATGCCGCGCACGCTGGCTTTGCTTGCCTCAGTACAGACCAGCTTTTCCAAATCAGTCGGGGCTTTGCTCGCCGTAACACCGCTGATGAACCGGCGGTAGGCCGCATCGCGCTCAGCCGTATCGACTTCAACTTCACCGTCAGCAGTCCACTTGCCATTCACGCAGATCGGACGTCCGCTCTTCGCCCATTTGGTCGCGCTAAGCAGGTAGCCTTCAAACTTGGCTGGCTGGAACAGAGTTGCCGGGCGCAGATATTCAGCCATTTTTGGAGAGTCGCCCCAGTGAACCTGCTTGTATTCGATAACCAGTTGCAGCTCTTCCAGCGTGTGGCCTTCACGGAGACGGGCACGCATGTTTTCCAGTGAGCTATTAGCGGGCTGATACCGTGAACCGGTTATTAGGTTCAGGTGCTTCAGTGCCTGTTTGGCTCGATCAGTAATTTCAACTTCGGCGTCGGTCTGCGCAGCAGGCTGACAAGAGGTTTTATTATCTGATGGATCTTGTTTTGAATTTACTGACGGATCCCCTCCAGATTCTGGACGGTCAAACCCGGTATTTTTCGTGTTTTCTGAACGTTCGGATTCTGAACATTCAGATTTTGAACGTTCAGATTCTGAATGTTCAGAAACTGGACTATCAGAATAGAAACCTGCTGCCGCCTCACGGAGCTTTTTAACGTTCAGGTAATACAGGTTGGTCTTGTTTCGGTTTCCCTTACGGCGTTCTTCGCGCACCAGCCACCCATCTGACTGAAGTTCAGTGATTGCCGTAATGACAGTGCTGCGACCAGCACCGGTCTGCCGAGCAATCGTATCCACGCCCGGATAGCTGATACCATCATCATTTGAGAAATCAGCAAGACGAGCCATAATCAGGAGCTTCACGCCTTTCAGACCGGCAGCAGCGCAACCATCCCAGACATATGCTGATAACTTAACGCTCATAAGACCCTCTTAAACTTTCGCCGGAATTGTTCAGTAGGCTGGGCGCACTCATGCGGGTAACCGGCGCGCATGAAGATGACGCGATCCCCTGCTCTGTCGAAGCCCACGACGTGTACCACAATGCCCCGCCAATCCTTGTAGTACCGGTCCAACGTTTGGATTTCTGCAGACATGCAGTCACCTTCCGGCTTCTCACACTGACGTAACCTACCCACCACCGGACGATCTGGTAGTTGCACGGGATCCAGCGGTTACCTATCATCACTTCATACGAAAGAGAGCCAGCGGCACCGCCTGTCGCCACACAGCGGATTTGCGGAACGCCAGCTTTTATGAGTAGACTGTTCATGCGTTAATTACTCCACACACGTTTTTAATGCGCCCGACGCCTCAAGCTGCACACTTGGGGCGTCACCCTTTCCGGACTTCTTCTTTTTTCCAAACAGCGCCAACACAGCCTTAACTTCAGCATCACGCGCAGCCAAATGACGGCGGTGATATTTCATGATTTGCTCAGCTTCCCCCTCATCAATCACGCCATCTTCCAGCGACGACTGAATGTTCATGTCTACGTGGCCACGGTGGGCGGCAGTGCGCATGCTTTTACTGAACAGCTCAACTTGATCCAGTTCTTCCAGTTGCGGAACATCCACAAACAAACCGCCGCGACGCTGTGAGAAATATTCAGCCAGGTAACTGGTTCCGCTGATGTCTTCCATCGCTTCCAGCTCAGCCACTTCGAAGAATCGGCAGCCGTTTTTCTCGTATAGATTGTTGTTGAACCCAGCTTCCGTCATGCCCAGAGCGCCAGCCATAGCAGAACGGCCGCCGGGGTAGGCTTTGCACATCGCTTTCACTACTAATTTCAGGTCTACCATTTCGTTTTTCCTTCGGTAGTTATGTTGCTTAGTGCTTTTGGTTAAGCTTCGATCTTCTTTTCAGCACGTTGAGGGAAAAGGACGGAGAGGTCTGGACGAATTTCAGAAGCAGAGATTCGGCCATTTGTTGCTCTTTCTATGCGGATGGCATTTTCAGCGGATACTTTCTTTTTCCCGTGAAGCCATGCCCAGACAGATGGCTGTTTGACGTTGCAGGCCTCAGCTAATTTTTGCTGACTACCAACAATATCAATGGCAGCTTTAATAGCTTCAATGACCATAAATTACTCCAGCTTTTATTAAACAACCTGAATAATAGCCAAAACTATGAAGCAAGTAAATAGCCCTGTCTATTTGATGAAATATAGTCTCAGCTATATGATTGAAGGATGGGAAAAATGACTTTTTCAGACAGATTAAAACTAGCCATGGACGAAGGTGGCTTTACTCAGGGTTCGCTTGCTGAGGCTGTTGGCATGGCTCAACCTAGCATTTGGAAGTTAGTTTCAGGTGGTGCAAAGGCCTCGAAGAAAACTATTCAGATCGCAAATGTCCTTGGCGTAAGGCCAGAATGGCTATCCGATGGAGATGGCCCGATGCGTATCGGTGACGCGTCGCACAGTGCCCCCCTATTGGTTAGTGAGAAATCCGCACAGTACAGAATTGAAGACGGTTTCCGCATTGAGTTGTTGGATGTAGCGGTGAGTGCTGGTCCTGGAGCAGTGAATACCAACGAGTTCATAGAAATAGTTCGCACGATCACCTATACCCCTGAACAAGCTCGGATGATGTTCGGTAATCGTTCGGAAGAGCAAATCCGGATGATTAACGTCAAAGGTGACAGCATGTCAGGCACTATTGAACCAGGCGATCTGATCTTCGTGGATATCAGTATCCAGCACTTCGATGGCGACGGGATTTATGCATTTCTTTACGATGATACCGCCCACGTTAAACGGCTACAGAAGATGAAAGATTACCTGCTGGTTCTATCAGATAACTCCCGGTACCAGACGTGGGATCCGATTACTCGTGATGAAATGAATCGGGTCTTTATTTACGGAAAAGTGATAGGCAGCGTCCCGCAGACCTACCGTAGACATGGCTAGTTTTTTGCTTTTTCAAAAGCTGCACACTTAAACTTGAGTTTAATCATATGGATTCTGCAAAAATTGCGTATTTATACGCATCTGAAATCAGCGCTTTAGACCGACTTGCCTCGCCTAAAGAACCAAAATTGAACGTAGAGGTGCAAGAGTTTCCGACGGAGGTAGAGATAATTTTAAATTTTGGGTTTATGGCATTTGCTCACGATACCCATTACTCGCTTAGTACTAAAATTTATAAAAACGATAAGGTTGTTAATGACCCTGACATCGATGGTCAGGTGTTTGAGCATTCATATCATATTTCAGAAAATAGTTATTACGTTTCAACAATGCGAAGTATTGAAAAATTTACTGTAACCGAGCCTGGATACTACTTGATCGAAATTGAACTTAGCTCAAGAAAGCTAAGCGATGAAGTAGGTTCTGAGAAAAAAATAGACCAACATTCGGCCTACATCTGCATCTCCCATAATTGGATCAGTTAAATGGCAACTATTCATAATCTACCTGCACGTTCATCATCCATTGATTCTTCTCCCCACAGGCCCCATGATAGAGAAAATGGAGGTAATGGTGGAGGTGGTGATATGCTTGAACCGCGTGTAGCTAGGCTTGAGGCTAACGTCGAACACATTGCTTCTGACGTAGCCGATATTAAAGCTAATTTAAGAATTTCCATGGCTGATTTGTCTTCCTTGAAAGTAGATTCAGCGCTTGTGAAAAAAGACATTACTGATGTCAAATCAGATACCAGCACATTGAGAGTTGATTTTAAATCCGTCGAAGACCGGCTTGATGGGGTGGAAGAATCAATCAAATCATTCAAAACCACTGTAAAAGCCAGTGTAGCCGTCATTTCAGTCGCTGTAGTAATATTTGGGTTTATAGCTGGCCCGTACCTCGCAAAAGTTGCAACGATACTTAACGCGTTAGCATTGAAAAGTTAGTACACCAACCCGGCCATTCAGTCGGGGTTCCCCGTGCTCTTACAATAATTTTCACCGCTAGCTTCATGATTTTAAGCTGGCCGAAAATCCACCAATCCCCTTTCCCTATCTCTGTGCACAACACATAGGCAATGGCTACTCGCTTTATCTCATGCCCTTCTGTCACCATTGCAAAAACTACATTCCCAACTAAACGACACATCTCATAGTGCCGGTGTTCCGCCTCAGCTCCGTAATCCATAAACACCCATGATTTTATCTCAAATCAGCATGCCTATTGCTCAAATCAGATAGCAGAAAAATCACTCCTTAAATAAATCACCATATAAATCAACTATAAATATCCCTATCTATATTTATATAGTTTAAGCTATTTACATAAGAAATACCCGGAGCTATTATTATCCCATCAACAGCGAACAGGCAGGATGCCCATGCAGTAGCTGCCGATGGCGCATGAAGCATCGGATGATTCGCTGAAAACGGTACAGCAACTTAATGAGGTATCAGGATGGTTCAGACTGGGGGTGGATTGAAAGTTGAAGTAAAAAAAGATAATCGAGGGGTGAGCTTTTTCATCACCCCAGTCACTTTAACTTTTGCCAATCAAATGCTCGTAAGCCTTGGCATTAGCAAATGCCATGCGGCCTTCGGAGTCGACTGTTTTTCCGTTAGCAAGGCACCAGGAGAGAAATTCGGATGGCTCCGCATAAGCCTTGATAACAGTTGCCCCAGAGTTCTGATAGCGCTTAACAATTTTCTCAGCGTCCCTGAGCCAGTCAGAATAACTGACTGACAAAACTTCAGAGTCCGTGAATATCTTTCTGAATTGATGGTATTGGTCTGCATCCTTAAACCACATGATGCCAAGTGCTTGAACTTGCATGATTTATCCCTTCTTGGTTGTGTGAGAACTCCCAAGATACCACCGCCGCCTGAGGTGGAGAAGTGACCAGGCATACAACGGCAAAAACACTGGGGGTTGAGGAACTCATCAACCGAAGTCACTCATGACCACAGTTGAAAAGTGTTCTTGCCGATGTTTAGGGATTAGTGGATCGGTAAATCAGGGACGAGCGTCAGATATGGAATTTCGCGGAAGGTTACAACTTCATAAACGTTAACTGGATGCTTACACACTGCACATACGATGGAGGAGATAGTCTCAGAGAATACGACATCAGAAGTGATATTGAATCTCTCAGAATTACATTTTTCGCAGATAAGTTTTATATCGGGCATTTTTAACTCATGGATAAGTGATGATCCTAACCAGATTATTAAGAATTTTCTTATTCCAATGACAAGTATAGCAGACGCTTAGATTCTTGAATGAATGCATAACGTAAAGAGCACTGACGGTGAGCAAGCTGGCAAAGCTTTCAATGTCCTACAGTCCCGATAGTGCTCTCTCCGTTGTGGCCAGCATCAGGTGATGGTCGGGTTCCCTACCCGATTGCGGGTTCGACTCCCGCCGCCACACGCCTAATCACTCTGGAAAAGTGGTAATTGCTGTGTATTTGTCTTTCGGCGGTGGCATGACTCTTCAACCTACCCAAGGGGGAGCGAAGATAATGTTCTGATCATGGCCACCGCCACTTTTTTCGCAGGCATAGACAAGGGTCGCTGGCACCCACCCAGCACGCCCTGTGCATTACCGGCCGCCCTTGTCTATGTGTGTGAGTAATTTACAGCGGCATGCGCCGCAATAAAGAGGGCATGAGAATGGCTGAAAGCCGTATGACAAACGTCCCGGAGTTTCTCTCCGAATTGGACGCCGGTATTTTCGAAAACAAAATCGCCGCCGCGCTGAATACCGCCGCTCTGGGTGTTCTGAATAACGGCGGTAAAGGCAAAGTAACCATCGAGATTGATGTTTCCCGGATCAGTAATTCGATGGAAGAAAAACGCGTGATGCTGGCTCACAAATTGAAGTTCTCAGCACCTACGCCTCGCGGGAAAACCTCCGAAGAAGACACCACCGAAACCCCAATGTACGTGGGAAAAGGCGGCAAGCTGACCATCATGCAGGAAGATCAGGGCCAGTTATTCACCATCGCCGGAGATCCCGACGGCAAACTCCGCGACGCGCGATAAGCATCGTTTAACCATTCGATAAAAGGAAATTGTTATGTCTCAAGTTTTAGACGCATCAGCAATCAAAGAAGTCCGGGATATGTCCCTCTCCACCTTACTGGAAGAACGTCTGTCATCAGCTGACTGCCCTGCTGTTGCCTTGCCAGAATCAGTACGCATTCATTCGCTGGAAAACCTGCAAGATGGCCGATTCCGCTTCCGCGGGAAAATGGAAACCGCCAGCATTCAGGATTTCTCCCGCTACTGCAAAGATTACGCAGGCGAAGGTGTCCGCAGTTTCATCAATGCTGACTACATGGCGGCGGTTACCGTGTTTAACCTCGGCACGCTGGCTGCACCAGGCCATGCTGATAATATCGCGGTTCTTAAGCTGAAACGCACCGCACCATTCCAGGCATTGCTGAACATCAACGGCGTTAAAAACTCCCAGAAAGATCTGGCCGAGTGGCTGGAAGACTGGTCTGAATTCCTCATGGCTTTCACCGCTGATGGCGAAGTGCTGGACATCAAGAAAGCGATCGGCGGCGTCCGTAAAATTACCATCGAAGCATCCAGTTCTGCAGATCATGAAGACAGTGATTTCGGCGCCAAGCGCTCAGTGATGGAAAGTGTAGAGGCAAAAAGCAAAGAAGCTATGCCTGCGGCTTTCGAATTTAAGTGCGTGCCATATGAAGGCCTGGGCGAACGCCGATTCCGTCTGCGCTACAGCGTGCTGACCGGCGGCAATGCTCCGGTGCTGGTTCTGCGGATCGTGCAGTTGGAAACAGCTGAAGAACTGATGGCCACCGAGTTCCGCGAACTACTGGAAGCCAACTTCACCGACGTTGAAGTGGAAACGTTTATCGGCGAATTCAAAGCCTGATAGCGCGGCCTTAAATGCCCTGGTCCACTGGGGCATTTAGTGAATCGTTATTACTGAAATTTGATTGCCAATTCTGGCAAGGGATTCACACACGCTGAAATCTGGGAGAAATTATTTCATGAAACTGGATATCGCATTTTTCTCAGCGTGGTAATGGGAATTACTTCTTTAGGAATGCAGCCATGATTGAAACAACCCGTTCGCATTTCGTCCGACGTGTCTTTGTGAAACGAATGCTGAACCTGTGGTTTGTTCCAGTTGAGTTTGCGCCAGCAATGCCGCCTGGGGAGAAAATGCCCTGGTGGCGAGCTGGGAAATATTACGGCCGATTTCGGGTCAGTCAGTAAACCGGTGTGCAGCCGGCTATAACTAAACGTGTGGAGTAAAAGTATGGGCCAATTAGTTTCTTTAGCGGAATGGGCAGCAGGACCAAATGGCTTCAAAGAACCTCCCTGCAAAGCCACCCTTCATCGTATTGCGAAAACCCGGCAGACTTATCCGCCGGCCGTTAAGCAGGGTCGTAGATGGGTTGTTGATGAGGAAGCCAAATTTATTGGTATGGTTGATCGGGTCGAAATATCGAGCCATCTTCCGGCCAGCGCCCGAAGTTTAGTGGAGAAAGCACTTAATGGCAGCAAGACCCCGTAAATACAACATTTCAACACCGAACCTGTATTGCAAGTTAGATAAGCGAAACAACAAAACATACTGGCAATATCGACACCCAATTACGGGAGAGTTCATCGGTTTTGGTACAGATGCAGATGCCGCGCACGCTGCGGCTCTTGAAATGAATCGCATAACTTCAGAGCAATTATCTTCTCAGTCTTTCGCCCTGATAGATATTGCGAAGCAAAAAGCCGACCCCAATGCTCAGAACATGCGATTAAAACAATGGGTAAAAGAATACAAAGCCATCCTTGACCGACGTGTGCAACGAAAAGAGTTGGCATCATCAACCGCCAGGGGGCGTAAGGCATGCGCAGAGATTCTTTCGGCGCGTTCACAGAACATTTTTCTTAAAGAGGTTGGCGCACGTGAGATGGCTGCTTTGATAAACGAATACGTTGATGCAAATAAAACAAGAATGGCGCAAGTCATGCGGGCGGCGTGGATCGATATGTTTAAAGAAGCACAGTTTGCCGGAGAGGTTCCCCCAGGCTTCAACCCGGCGCTGGCCACCCGTAAACCGCTGGATGAAGTTTCAAGACAGCGCCTCACACTCGATGACTGGTGGGCGATTTATCACGAGGCAGAACGCAGATCACCATACATCTGCAATGCCATGCTGCTCGCTGTAGTTACCGGACAACGGCGCGGAGACATTGTAAAAATGAAATTCTCTGATATTTGGGATGACATGCTTCATGTTGTCCAGGGAAAGGGTAAAGGCAAAATCCGGATAGCGATCCCCCTCTCGTTGCGATGTGACGCCATCAACATGAGTGTTCGGGATGTGATTAACAAATGTCGCGACCGCGTGCTGAGTAAACATCTTGTCCATAATTCAACACTCTCCGGCGGTTCAACGCTGGGTTCACCAGTGGCTGAAGGATCATTAACACAACGATTCGCCGAAGCCCGGGATTGCGCAAATATAAAAATTGAAAAAGGTAAAACCGCGCCGACATTTCACGAACAACGTTCTCTTTCTGAACGCTTGTATAAAGCTCAGGGGATCAACACTCAGGAATTGCTGGGGCATAGTTCAGCGAAGATGACTGAGCTCTATCATGACGAGCGCAAAGAAAAGTGGGTTGTCATCGCCGTTTAATTATTGCTCGGTTTTGGGGAAGCGTTTTGGAGGGGTTTTGGAGAGGAGATTTATTTAAAGATAAAACAGTGAGTTATTGCATTCGTGAACTGCCTGTACGGCAGTGAACGACAGCCATAGTCCACAGCCCCCGACTCCTTATTTCTAAGCTGCCTGTACGGCAGTGAACCGTTACACGGCATATCTTGAAACTCAGTCTATTTTCTAAGCTGCCTGTACGGCAGTGAACAAATCTTCAATCAGCTTGTCTGCAACTTTAGCTTTCTAAGCTGCCTGTACGGCAGTGAACGGCGACCCCGCATATCTGGATTTCAACCTACCTTTCTAAGCTGCCTGTACGGCAGTGAACTGTTGCGTTTTCAGGTTTATCCTTTGAACTGCAAAAGATTATGCCTGTTTGGGCAAAAATACCCTCTTTTTTTGATGATCTGAGTGATTAAGTAAAATCAATGGGTTAGCGAAAGTGCAAAAAAGAGGGTTAGTTCGCAGATGCCATTAATACCCCAACCCTCCCCTTTGCAGGGGAGGGAGCTGATCTCAGTTGTATTTGATTTCGGTGTAGCGGCTCGGCCAGATGGTTTCGGCTTTTACGCCGATGGCTTCGGCGATCAGTCTTTCACCTTTCGGCCATTTGCGGGTCAGCGCATTCGAGAGCGTTGAGGAACACAACCCTGCGCGGCGTGAAACTGCCGCCATCGTGGTGCCCTTCTTTTTAATGGCCGCAATAATATCGGCCTGATGCCAGTCTTTGTTCATGCGGCTTCCTCCGTGGAGGCATACAGTGAGCAGCGCAGCATTTCGAAACGTTCCCACAGGATAAACGCGATAATCTCTTTTATCTTTCTGTCTTGCAGCGTCATCAGTGTGAAGTTCAGCGCCATGCACTGATCGCAAAGTTCATCGGGCTCAAGCTCGGCGTAATCAAATAAGCCGTCGTCCAGCGGTATGCCTAAATCTTTCCGGTGCTCCGGGATGGGTTGCGATAAGGACGCTTCAAGGCATTCAAGCTGGTTGTGCAGCATCATACAAAGCCTGTCCTGCGCACCTTTGTTTTGCGGATTCACCAGCGCATTTGCCAGTAACCGGCAGCGATCGGTGAGTGTCCATGAATCGGGGGGTGTGTTGTTTGTGAGAGTAATATCCATTTGATTAGAACCTAATATTAGATTGCGTATCACGCTACCACTTAAGTTCCTACACTCAAGGTGGTAACTCAGGCAGGGGTAGGAATATCGGTTACCCTCTCCGACCAGCCCGAAAGCTGCCCCGCCCGAGTTACCAAAAACAATATACGATAATAATTCGTTTTTTGCCGGTAATACAAAGCGATGGCGAAATTAAAACATCCGCCATGAGGGTTCAGGTTCCTACACCTGACTGCGGATTTTGCCGCAGCGAGGAGACAATAACTGTATATGCACACATTAAAAATGGGCAAATCGCGGGAATGGGATACTGCTTCCAGGGAGTTTTTAGAATTTGCAGTGAGTTGCAGAGATGCCATTAATACCCCATCCCGGCCTTCCCCTTCGCAGGGGAAGGAGCAAGACAACACCCTTCCGCATTTGATTTTGCGAGAGAATCAGAACGGGGTTTTTATTCGGTCGGGACTGGCGTGCTCAAAAATCTTGCTGAACGGAGCGGCCTGAAGACCGGGGGCTTCAGGACCGAGAGAAGGCATCGCAACGCGACAAGATTTTGCGCCACACACAGAAGCCGCGAAACATGTCCGTCGTACCTGCGACAGCGCGCAGTGAAAAAACGCAGGATTGTTAAGGGGCGCGTTTACGCCCCTTAACCCGGTGTGGGCCGGCGCCCACGACCTTGACTTTGACTTTGACGTTAACAAACGAAAATCAAATTTTCGTCACACTATCAACGAGTGCCATTTCTTCACTGCTCAGCAGTTTCTCGATATCCACCAGGATCAGCATACGGTCCCCGAGCGAACCCAACCCGGTCAGGTACTCAGTCGACATGGTCACGGCGAATTCCGGTGCCGGGCGGATCTGCTCCTGGCTCAGCGACAGGACATCTGACACGCCGTCAACCACGATCCCGACAACGCGGTTTTCGAAGTTCAGTACGATCACCACGGTGTTTTCATTATAAATCACGTCTTCCTGAGCGAATTTGACGCGCAGGTCGAGGATCGGCACGATAACACCGCGCAGGTTAGTGACACCTTTAATAAAGGCCGGGGTGTTAGCAATACGGGTTACCTGATCGTATCCGCGGATTTCCTGCACTTTGAGGATATCGATGCCATATTCTTCATCGCCTAAAGTAAAGATCAGAAATTCCTGACCTACTGTTTCGCCCGCAATTTTCGCCACGGTTGCAAGTCCTGCCATGTTGTTCACCTTTGCTTTTATCTTTAAATCGGCCTGAGTTTTTCACACCCGGCGACGTTTATAGCCGCCGGAAGCTTTGCTTGTTATGCGGCGGTGGCGCCTGTTGCTAACTTATCGCGGTTCAGCGACTGCAATGCCGACACGTCCACGATCAGCGCCACACTGCCGTCACCCAAAATGGTGGCGGCGGAAATACCCGGTACTTTGCGATAGTTGCTTTCCAGGTTTTTTACCACAACCTGATGCTGACCAATCAGTTGATCCACCAGCAATGCATAGCGACGTCCCGCACTCTGCAAAATCACCACAATGCCCTGTGTTGCCTCGGTTTTGGCCTCTTCAACATCAAAGACATTGTACAACTCAACCAGCGGCAGATATTCACCACGCACCTGCAGAACACGTTCACCACCGGCCAGCGGATGCAGATCTTCTGACAGCGGTTGCAGCGATTCCATCACCGCGTTCAGTGGCAGAATGAAGACTTCTTTACCGACTTTTACTGACATGCCGTCAAGGATCGCCAGCGTCAGTGGCAACAGAATACGGATGGTGGTGCCTTTGCCCTGCTGAGAATGGATTTCAACGTGGCCCCCCATTTCCTGAATGTTTCGTTTCACTACGTCCATGCCCACGCCACGGCCCGAAACGTCAGTCACTTTTTCTGCGGTCGAGAAACCGGCGGCAAAAATCAGCATGCCGACTTCTTCATCGCTCATGTTGTCGCTGACGTTCATACCCTGCGATGCCGCTTTGGCCAGAATACGTTCACGGTTCAGACCGGCACCATCGTCGATCACTTCGATGCAGATATTACCGCCCTGGTGTTCAGCAGACAGAGTCAGGTTACCGGTGGGTTCTTTACCGTTGGCAAGACGCACTTCCGGTGTTTCCACACCGTGATCGAGACTGTTGCGCACCAGATGCGTCAACGGATCGATGATACGTTCGATCAGGCTCTTATCCAGTTCGGTCGAGCTGCCGAGCAGGGTCAGTTCAATTTGCTTATTCAGTTTGCTGGCGAGGTCACGTACCAGACGCGGGAAGCGGCTGAACACGAATTCCATCGGCATCATACGAATCGACATCACCGATTCCTGCAAATCACGGGCGTTACGTTCGAGCTGACCCATGCTGTTGAGCAGGTCGCTGTGCACCACCGGATCCAATAAATCTGAACGCTGCGCCAGCATGGACTGGGTGATCACCAGTTCGCCCACCAGGTTGATCAGCTGGTCCACTTTTTCAACAGCAACACGGATGCTGGTGGATTCCGGAGCTTTAGATGCACGGGCTTTAGCCGGTTCACTGTTCGGCACAGCCACCAGTACCGGAGCCTGACGGGCAACAACCGCCGGTGCGGCGGCAACTTCCGCTACAGCAGGAGCAGAAGCGGCTACCGCGACAGCAGGTGCAGACGCCGGCGCGTGTGTGAAACTGATTTGTTCCGGTTCCAGCACAAAACACAGCACCGCAACAATGTCGTCTTCGGTCACTGTAGTGATCAGGGTGGCTTCCACACTGTCATCAGTCTGAACCGGATCTTTGATCTCCCCGAGATTGCCGAGTTCTTCCAGCATCACAGGAATTTCCTGAGTTTTCAGGCCGGAAAGGCGCACGCGTAAATCGCCCTTGCCCGCCGCGGCTACCGGCGCTGGCGCGGCAGTTTCTGCTGCTGCCAGTGCTTCAACCACGTGAAGATCTGGCGCAGGTTCACGCGCCTGTTGCGCTTCGAGGGCCAGTTGTCTCAGGGCCGCACAGATATATTCAAAACTTTCTGCGTCAGGATCCCGGGAAGATTTATAGGCGTCGAGTTGCTCCTGCATAATGTCTTTTGTTTCCAGAAACAGGTTGATGATGTCAGTGCTCAGGCTCATTTCAGCGCGACGAGCACCGTCGAGCAGGTTTTCCAGTAAGTGAGTCGTTTCCTGTAAAACCGTAAATCCAAACGTCGCTGCACCGCCTTTGATTGAGTGCGCTGCGCGGAAAATCGCATTCAGTTGCTCAATGTCAGGCGCTTGCGGATCAAGCAACAACAGATGTTGTTCCATGTCCGCCAGCAACTCGTCTGCTTCATCAAAAAATGTCTGATAAAAATCAGTAATATCCATGCTCACGTGATCACCTCTGCTGTGAATCGCGGCTTGTTAATGTGTCGCAGGTGCCGTGCCCGCCGCGGCAGCCGGAGCTGCCGTCGCAGGTTGAGCGCCTGCCGATGGTGTCACTGGCGTCTGCGTCTCAATCCCGGGTATTGATGGTGCTTTCTCTGGTGTTGCCGGTGCCGGGCTTGCCTGTGGCGCTAACGCCGGGGCTGCCGGTGCCGGACTCATTTGTGGTGCTAATGCCGGCACTGTTCGTGTGCCTTGTACTTGTCTTTGCAGCTCGCCAGCGTCACTGATCGTGATCGCCTCGCCCTCACTGTTTTCCCGTTCAATCGCCTCTTCAGCATGTTTGTTCAGGACCAAAATGCTGATACGACGGTTGATAGCATCACCTGCCGGATGATTTTTCAGCTGCATGGAAGACCCCATGCCCATCACCCGCAGGACTTTTCCTTCACTGAGGCCGCCTGTTACCATCTCGCGACGTGAAGCATTGGCGCGATCAGTCGACAGTTCCCAATTGCTGTAGCCGCGTTCGCCCGTGGCATACGGCATATCATCGGTATGGCCCGCCAGGCTAATCTTATTCGGAAAATCATCCAGCACCGGTGCAATCGCCCTGAGGATATCGCGCATGTACGGCTCAACAATCGCGCTGCCAAGCTGGAACATCGGGCGGTTTTTGCTATCAATAATCTGAATACGCAAGCCCTGCTCGGTCAGATTAATCATCAGGTGTGGACGTAAATCTTTTAGCCGCGGATCCGACGCCAGCATATCTTCCAGCTTTTGCTGCAACCGCTGTAAATCATCCGATTCACGCTTACTTTCACCCTGCGATTGTTCCATTTTATGCACTTCACCGTCCTGCACGGTCGGGTCTTCGCCGCCGCCCGGGATCGGGCTGGTTGCGTCGCTGCTGCGTGGCCCGCCGGTGATCGCCACCGCAAGGGGTGTACGGAAGTATTCGGCAATTTGCACCAGTTCTTTAGGGCTGGAGATGGAAATCAGCCACATAACCAGGAAGAAAGCCATCATCGCTGTCATAAAGTCAGCGTAAGCAATCTTCCACGAACCGCCGTGATGCCCTCCGCCGTGCTTATTCTTTTTCTTACGTACAACAACGATTGGATGGCTTTGATGCTTCATACTTTTTCTTCTTCAGTTTGTTTCTGACCCGGCGACTTGACCTGGCGAACGTGCTCCTCCAGTTCAATAAAGGAAGGTCGCTCTGAGGTGTACAACGTTTTACGGCCAAATTCGACGGCAATTTGCGGCGCATAACCGTTAATGCTCGACAGTAATGTCACCTTAATGCACTGCATCATTTTGGCGTTTTCAGCACTCTTCTGGCGTAACACGCTGGCCAGCGGAGAAATAAAACCGTACGCCAGCAGGATACCGAGGAAGGTCCCGACCATGGCATGAGCAATCAGCGCCCCGAGTTCCGCAGCCGGACGGTCTGCCGCCGCCAGGGTATGTACGATCCCCATGACCGCAGCGACGATACCGAATGCCGGAAGTGAGTCACCGACCAGCGCCAGGCTGTTCGCCGGCACTTCACTCTCGTGCTCGTAAGTTTCGATTTCCTCGTCCATCAGCGCTTCGATTTCAAAGGCGTTCATGTTGCCACTGACCATAAGTCGCAGATAGTCAGTCAGATATTCGACTAAATGTTTATCGGCAAGGATGCGCGGATAATTAGCAAAAATGTCACTTTCGGCCGGATTGTCGATGTCATTTTCCAGCGACAGCATCCCCTGTTGACGTGATTTGGCTAATACCCTGTAAAGCAGCGCCATCAAATCCATATACAACGCTTTGTTGTATTTCGATGCGCGGAACAGCTGAGGCAGCGCACGCATTGTGGATTTGATCGCTTTACCGTTATTACCGACGAAGAAGGCACCGATACCGGCACCGCCAATGATGAGCAATTCTGCGGGTTGGTATAACGCGCCCAGTTCACCGCCGACGAGCATGAAACCGCCGAACACTGAGCCCAACACCACGATGTAACCTATTATCACTAGCACGATGAATCCTTAATTCGATGTGGTTTTAGGGCGAGGTAAAGCGCGCGCCATGTGTCTGGCCCATTTTTGCCACAGAACTTGCAAAAAAGAGGTCAAAGAATGACTGAGATGTCAGGGGGGAATTGATGAGCGGTGGTAGCCACCGCTCAGAACGACTTACTGCTACCCAACTCTCTCAAACTGCGCGCTTGACCTGTTCGTCCAGCTCTTGAGATGTTATATCGGCAACCTGCGGGGAAAGTTTACGTTTTTTTACTGCTCGGGACGGGGGCTGGCAAAGACTGCAAACAAACCCGTTGCGGGGCTGGTGTGCATGGGTAATAAATGAGCCTTCACAGCAGTTACACGCTGAAAGCTGCAACATACCGCTGTCGACAAAACGTACTAATGTCCAGGCACGTGTCAGCGCGAGGATCGGCGCTTCACCAGGCTGCTCAGGACACTGTTCCAGATATAAACGGTAAGCCTTGATCACGGCTTCCACGCCATTACAGTGGCCGCTCTTTAGCAGGAAAGAGTAAGCGTTGTAAAACATGGAAGAATGGATATTTTGTTCCCAGGTCATGAACCAGTCAGTAGAGAACGGCAGCATGCCTTTCGGGGGAGGACTTCCTCGTAATTCTTTGTACAGTTTTATCAGCCGGCCGCGACTTAATTGCGTTTCGCTTTCCAGCATCTGCAATCTGGCACCCAGCGTAATCAGTTCCATCGCCAGCTGAATGTCCCGCGCTTCCTGAACAATGCTTTTTTCTGCCGGTTTGGTTGACGCATCTTTACCAGACATAGCTACGCCCTTTTCTTCATCGCGCCGCTGTCTTTCGCAGCCAGACCTTTCAGCAGGTGGCTGGACAACAAGATACCGGTATGAATTTGTTGTAAGTCATCCACACGCGAATCCTGGGTCAAGCGTTCAATTGTCTTACTGTCATCAAAGCGGAACTGACATAAAAGCTGGTTCGTTTCAGCTAACTTCACCATCTGAGGCAGCGTCAGCTGTCTCAGGGTGTCTGCCATTACGTCGTCGATCCCCAGGCGAAACATCGCTGAGGCCTTTTCGTCGTTAATCAAACGCTGTGCCAACAGTAAATATGACAGGTTGATATCATATATGTGCTTAAGCAATTCGGACATTCTGTTCTACCCCGTAACCGATGCCGTTTTTTTAAGACGGCGGATTGATAGACATATTCCATGCAGCAAGAGTTTTACCCGGCGTGACAGGAGTATTTTTTACTATCAAAACAATTGGATCATTGGCTGATTAATAAATCTCACGATGACAATTAGATTTACCCCGCGGTATTTACTTCACCGCCAATACAATGTTGTTCCTGATGTAAACTAAATTAATTGTGACAATTGGGCTGCTAAGTAATCGAAAAACACTTTAGTTTTGGTGTACTGGCAGAGTCCGTTGCTGTGATGGCGCCTCATTCAGTGAAACGCTTTTACATACATTATTAGGAATAATCTTACTACGACGCAACTCTAACCCCGTTTCCTTTATACATACAATCTTACCGTGGACGAATTTTGAATAAAGTGTGATGTAGATCACACTTTTAAAATTTATTTTGTTCCTGAAAGTGCAATTTATCGTAAAAATTTGCGCAGTTTTAAGCCAAAAGTAAAAAAGCGTCTAAAAAGCTGGCTTCAAACTGTCTTTTTTAGCCTTTTTTAGATCAATTTGTACAAAGGCCATACAAAGCCAAATCATCAGCACAGACAGGTGTGATTAACAGTTCATGCAGATATTTATGCTGCAAATTTCAAATAGCATGATCATTGTGCTTAACGTGCCCAACCCAGGCAGTGCAAGGCTTTACGGGGAGTTGTCCTAAAGGATTGTGAAGGAAATACGCGTTAACTGTTCTTAAATCGTGAGCAACCATGCAGATTTAAAAATAAAAAGCCAAGGATTGTAAGAATTTATGATCTGGCATGCGGAAACATCCGGCAACAGGAGCGGATTGATAAGAAGAAGTGATGAAACGGCCATGCTTTGCCGTACTTACCTATCGGCAAATGTTCAGGAAAACTTTAATGATTGTGCTTAAAAAAGTGATTTATACCGCGCAATGGCAAACAAAAAGTTCATGAATAGGAATTTTATTACTAAATCAGCATCTGCCGCCAGTTTTACTGCCCGGGGGATGATTTAAACGCATTTTTAACAGGGAAGTCAGCGGAGATAAGACAACCGGCTTCAAAAATCATCTGCGATTAAACCGGCTAATTAAGCAGAGAGATTAAAATAGGCGAGCCCATGATCAATAATAGTCTCTTTCACAATGAGAAAGCTGTTTTCTGAACGTAAATGCAGCGGATACTTTAAAAACCTGCCGAAATTTCCGACAGGTCATAACGTTGTATTATTTAAATCGCGTCTGATGATTAAAAAGGCATGATTCGCGGATCAGGGTGCTGATATTCAAATCCCAGTTCTTTGCAGATCCGTTCGCCATCGACGATTTTGCCCTTCTCTGCTGAAGCAGGTTCAGCAAATGTTGGCGGCTCCAGCCCCATCTGTCTGGCAAGCGCCGGATAAAACTCAGCTTTGACCGGATGCACAGGCGCGCACAGGTTAAATGTATGGCCCCCCTTGGGCAGGCTGAGTAGCAATATAATTGCCGAAATGACATCATCCTGATGTACCAGGTTAACACCCTGCTGGCCGCCTTTGACCTGCGTCTTTCCGGCCATGAAACGCCCGGGATGACGATCGCCGCCCACCAGACCGGCCAGACGCAGCACATCAACCGATGTATTAGGCAAACCATGGAGCCAGTTTTCAAGTTCTTTAAGCACCTTTCCGCTGGCCGTGACCGGCTCAAGCGCAGATCCCTCGTGCACCACACCGTCTCCTTCACCGTATACAGACGTCGAGCTGGTGAAAATAATGCGTTTCACGTTATGCGCCAGCGCGCTGTCAGTTAACAGCTGTACCGCCTGGAAGTACAGTTCGCTGCCCTCCACTGTCCGGCGTGCAGGCAAGGTGATGATCAGCGCATCGACATTCAGCAACTGATCGAGATCTTCCGCTGCACATTCCATCTGCGGCGTAAACACCAGCGGGAAACATTCGATCCCCACCGCTCTTGCGGCATCTACCCCATCCGGCGTGGTTTTACTGCCCACGACTTCATAGCCTTTAGAAGCCAGTGCCATCGCCAGTGGCATTCCCAGCCAGCCCAGTCCGATAATCGAAACCTTCTTCATACTTTGCTCCATTGTTTCATTGGCATCGGGCCTCACAACACCCTTTGCTGATACCGCTTCCTTTATATTAGCAAACATCGCCTTTTCTCCGTTCAGCCAGCGTAAGGTTTTCTCTGTGTCTGTTAACGAATTATTCATTTATCCGATGAAACCCCCGACGTGGATAAGAAAAACTCATCATCGGAAAAAAAGGTTGCGCTGTTGCCGCCCGATCGTTTAGTTTTATTGGCAGCGAATGCAGTCTGTGTTGCAAATGTTTCAAATCTGAATCACGCCGCACAGCAATGAACATACTGAGAGACTGACATGATAAACGTTCTGATTAACCACCATCATCACCATCACCCTGACTAGTCTTTCAGGCGATTGGTGCTGGGAGACTGTTTAGATCTTCCAGTGGCGCAGAACGCAGAGATAGCCCCCGGAAGATTTCTTCCGGGGGCTTTTTTTTGGCCTGACGGATTGAAGTTAACGCCTTTAAACAAATGATTTTTACGATAAATAATTAAGAAACTGAGGTCATCATGCTGGATAAAACACGTTTACGGATAGCAATGCAAAAGTCAGGTCGCCTGAGCGATGAATCACGCGAACTGCTGGCCCGCTGCGGGATCAAAATCAACCTGCAGGAACAGCGTCTGATCGCCTTCGCAGAAAACATGCCGATCGACATTTTGCGTGTACGTGATGACGATATCCCGGGGCTGGTGATGGATGGCGTGGTGGATCTGGGCATTATTGGTGAAAACGTACTGGAAGAAGAGTTGCTGAGCCGCCGCGCTCAGGGCGAAGACCCGCGCTATTTCACCTTGCGTCGTCTGGATTTTGGCGGTTGCCGTCTTTCCCTGGCCACCCCGCTGGACACGGATTACACCGGTCCGCAAAGCCTGCAAAACGCCCGTATCGCCACTTCTTATCCGCACCTGCTTAAACAATACCTCGACAAGAAAGGCGTTGATTTCAAATCCTGTCTGCTGAACGGCTCTGTAGAAGTTGCGCCACGCGCTGGTTTGTCAGATGCGATTTGTGACCTGGTATCCACAGGTGCAACGCTCGAAGCTAACGGCCTGCGTGAAGTGGAAGTGATTTACCGCTCCAAAGCCTGTCTTATCCAGCGCGACGGCGACATGCCACAAGAAAAACAGCTGCTGATCGACAAAATGATGACCCGTATTCAGGGCGTTATTCAGGCCCGCGAATCCAAATACATTATGTTGCACGCGCCAAGTGAGCGTCTGGACGAAATCGTTGCATTGTTACCGGGTGCTGAACGTCCGACTATTTTGCCACTGGCAGGCGACCAGCAACGCGTGGCCATGCACATGGTCAGCAGCGAAACGCTGTTCTGGGAAACGATGGAAAAACTGAAAGCGCTGGGCGCCAGTTCCATTCTGGTTCTGCCAATCGAAAAAATGATGGAGTAAGCCATGAAGCCTGACGCGTTTACTACCCCGATTGACTGGCAGCAATGCGACGAGCTACAGCGTCGCGAGCTGCTGACACGCCCGGCAATGTCGGCGTCTGACCGTATTACCGAATCTGTCAGCGAAATCCTGCGCCGCGTGCGCAGTGAAGGTGACAGTGCGCTGCGCGAGTTTTGCGCCCGCTTTGATAAAACTGAAGTCCAGGAATTGCGTGTCACCGCACAGCAAATCGAGGCAGCCGCAACGCGTTTAGCCGATGATGTAAAACAGGCGATGGCGCATGCCGTGCGTAACATTGACACGTTCCATCAGGCGCAAAAGCTGGCCGTTGTGGATATCGAAACACAGCCGGGGGTGCGCTGTCAGCAACTGACGCGCCCTATTCAGTCTGTCGGGCTGTATATCCCCGGCGGGTCTGCGCCGCTGGTATCGACCGTATTAATGTTAGCGACACCGGCGCGTATTGCCGGATGCCAGAAAGTGGTTCTTTGTTCTCCGCCGCCGATTGCCGATGAAATTTTATATGCCGCGCAGCTTTGCGGCGTGGAAGAGGTGTATCAGCTGGGCGGTGCGCAGGCCATTGCCGCGCTGGCGTTCGGTACCGAAACCGTGCCACGTGTGGCGAAAATCTTCGGGCCGGGCAATGCCTACGTCACCGAAGCCAAGCGTCAGGTTAGTCAGAGCCTGGACGGCGCGGCAATCGATATGCCAGCCGGGCCTTCAGAAGTGCTGGTGATTGCCGACAGTGGCGCAACACCTGATTTTGTCGCCTCTGATTTACTTTCCCAGGCAGAACACGGCCCGGACTCACAGGTAATTTTGCTGACGCCGGATTTGAAAATGGCGCAGGCGGTCGGCGAAGCCGTTGAACGTCAGTTGCAGACATTATCCCGCAGCGAGATTGCCCGTCAGGCACTGGCAAGCAGCCGGCTGATTGTGGCGAAAGACATCGCGCAGTGTATTGAAATCAGTAATGCATACGGTCCGGAGCACTTGATTTTGCAAACCCGTGAGCCGGAGCAACTGGTCGACAGTATCACCAGCGCCGGTTCAGTATTCCTTGGTGACTGGTCACCGGAATCAGCGGGCGATTATGCCTCCGGCACCAACCACGTCTTGCCGACTTACGGTTACACGGCCACCTGTTCCAGCCTCGGTCTGGCAGATTTCCAGAAACGCATGACCGTTCAGCAGTTAACGCCTGAAGGTTTGCTGGGACTGGCGAATACCATTGAAACCCTGGCGCAGGCTGAACAGCTTACCGCACATAAAAATGCCGTGACTTTGCGTGTGAAGGCTTTGAAGGAGCAACGCGATGAGCAATGAAAATAACCTCAGCGTTCAGGCGCTGGCACGAAAAAATGTCCGGGAACTGACACCGTATCAGTCTGCCCGCCGTCTGGGCGGCAACGGAGATGTCTGGCTTAACGCTAACGAATACGCCATCGCGCCACAGTTCGAACTGACGCAGCAAACCCTTAACCGTTATCCGGAATGCCAGCCTGCGGTGGTCATCAATCGCTACGCCGCTTACGCCGGTGTGGATCCGGAACAGGTGCTGGTCAGTCGCGGCGCAGATGAAGGCATCGAACTGTTGATCCGTGCATTCTGTGAACCGGGTAAAGACGCTATTCTTTATTGCCCGCCGACTTACGGGATGTACAGCGTCAGTGCCGAGACAATAGGCGTGGAAGGCCGGACCGTGGCCGCAAAAGCCGACTGGTCTTTGGATCTTCCGGCGATTGAAGCCGCACTGGAGGGCGTGAAACTGGTTTACGTGTGCAGCCCGAATAACCCGACCGGCAATATCATCGACCCGGATGAGATCCGGGCCGTGCTGGACATGACCCGCGGGCGCGCCATTGTGGCGGTCGATGAGGCGTATATCGAATTCTGCCCGCAGGCGACAGTTTCCGGCTGGTTACAGGAATATCCGCATCTGGCCATTTTGCGCACGCTGTCCAAAGCGTTTGCCCTTGCCGGTCTGCGCTGCGGCTTTACACTCGCCAACAGCGACCTGATTGGCTTATTAATGAAAGTGATCGCGCCATATCCTTTATCTACGCCGGTGGCCGATATTGCCGCACAGGCCCTGAGCCCGGAAGGACTGGCGTTAATGCGCCAGCGTGTCACTGAAATAACAGAAAACCGTACATGGTTGCTGGAAGAACTGAAAAAATGTGTCTGTGTAGAAGAGGTTTTTGCCAGTGACACTAACTACGTGCTTGCACGCTTCTCCGCTTCAAGCGCCGTATTTAAAAACCTCTGGGATCAGGGCATTATCCTGCGTGACCAGAACAAGCAACCGGGACTTTCCGGCTGCCTGCGTATTACTATCGGTACACGGACAGAGCTGCAACGCGTGATTACTGCCCTGCAACTGTTACCGGCGGCCACCGCCACGACCTTCAATAAAAATCAAAATAGCCCCCGCAAGGAGCACATGTGAGCCAGAGTCCGTTATTGCAAAAAACACTGTTTATCGACCGCGACGGTACCCTGATTTCCGAACCACCTGAAGATTTTCAGGTCGACCGTCTGGACAAACTGGCCCTCGAACCGGGTGTCATTCCGGCGTTATTAGCGCTGCAAAATGCCGGCTTTAAGCTGGTGATGATCACCAATCAGGACGGTCTGGGCACGGCCAGTCTCCCGCAGGAAACGTTCGACCCGCCACACAACCTGATGATGCAGATACTGACTTCTCAGGGCATCGTTTTCGATGACGTGTTGATTTGTCCGCATCTGCCCGCCGATCACTGTGATTGCCGTAAACCGAAAACTAAACTGGTAGCGGGTTATCTGGAAAGCGGTGTACTGGACACGGCAAACAGCTATGTGATTGGTGATCGTGACACGGATATCCAGCTGGCCGCCAATATGGGCATCACCGGGCTGCGTTATCAGCGTGATACGCTGAACTGGGCCAGTATTACCGAACAGCTGACCAAACGTGACCGTCATGCAAAAGTAAACCGCGTGACCCGCGAAACGGCAATTGAAGTGGATGTCTGGCTCGATCGCGAAGGCGAAAGCAAAATCCGCACCGGCGTCGGCTTCTTTGACCATATGCTGGATCAGATTGCCACGCACGGCGGCTTTCGCATGAACATCGAAGTGAAAGGTGATTTGTATATCGACGATCACCACACCGTGGAAGACACCGCGCTGGCGCTGGGCGAAGCCCTGAACAAAGCGCTGGGCGATAAACGCGGTATCGGCCGTTTTGGGTTTGTGCTGCCGATGGATGAATGTCTGGCCCGCTGTGCACTGGATATCTCCGGGCGTCCGCACCTTGAATACAAAGCTGAATTTAACTATCAGCGCGTCGGTGACCTGAGCACGGAAATGGTCGAACACTTCTTCCGTTCACTGTCTTATGCGATGGCCTGTACCCTGCACCTGCGAACCAAAGGTAAGAACGATCACCACCGTGTTGAGAGCCTGTTTAAAGCCTTTGGCCGCACACTGCGCCAGGCAATTCGTGTCGATGGCAACACCCTGCCGAGTTCGAAAGGAGTGCTGTGATGAATGTCGTTATCCTTGATACCGGCTGCGCCAATCTCTCCTCCGTGAAATATGCGGTTCAGCGCCTGGGCTATGAGCCTGCGGTGAGTCGCTCCCCGGAGATTGTGTTGCAGGCTGACAAATTATTTTTACCGGGCGTTGGCACGGCACAGGCCGCCATGGAACAGCTCGAACAACGTGAGCTGATCGGGCTTATCAAAGCCTGCACTCAACCGGTACTGGGTATTTGCCTGGGCATGCAACTGCTGGCCTCTTCCAGTGAAGAGAATGGCGGTATTGATACGCTGGGTATTATCGACACCCCCGTGCAACGCATGCCTGATTTCGGTTTGCCGCTGCCGCATATGGGCTGGAATCAGGTCACAGCCAATGCCGACAGCCATTTATTCCGCGGCATTGATGAAAATGCCTACTTCTATTTCGTCCACGGATTTGCGATGCCGGTATGCGAAAATACGGTTGCCCAGACACTTTACGGTGAGCCCTTCAGTGCTGCTGTACAAAAAGATAATTTCTTTGGCGTGCAGTTTCATCCCGAGCGTTCCGGTGCCGCAGGCGCACGGTTGCTGAAAAACTTTCTGGAGATGTAAACAGCATGATTATTCCCGCTTTGGATTTGATCGAAGGCAGTGTGGTGCGTTTGCATCAGGGCGATTACGGGCAGCAACGTGACTACGGTAATGATCCGTTACTGCGCTTACAGGATTATCAGCAGCAAGGCGCACAGGTTCTGCATCTGGTCGATTTAACCGGCGCAAAAGATCCGGCAGCACGTCAGATCCCTTTGCTGACTCAATTACTGGCTGGCGTTTGTGTACCGGTGCAGGTGGGAGGGGGTATCCGTAACGCGCAGGATGTCGAAGCCCTGCTCAAAGCTGGCGCAACCCGCGTGGTGGTAGGTTCAACTGCGGTTAAAGATCCGGCGACCGTACAGGGCTGGTTCAGCCGTTTCGGCGCGGATGCGCTGGTGCTGGCACTGGATGTCCGCATTGATGCCGAAGGCACCAAAAATGTGGCCATCAGCGGCTGGCAGGAAAATTCTAATATCACGCTGGAACAGGTCGTCGGGCAATACCTGCCGTTCGGCCTGAAACATGTGCTGTGCACCGATATTTCCCGTGACGGCACGCTGGCGGGTTCCAATGTGGAACTTTATCGTGAAGTGACCGCACGTTATCCGCAGGTAGCGTTTCAGGCTTCCGGCGGCATCGGTTCGCTGGATGATATCGCAGCATTGCGTGACAGCGGCGTGGAAGGCGTGATTGTCGGGCGTGCATTGCTCGACGGTAAATTTAATGTGACGGAGGCAATTTCATGCTGGCAAAACGGATAATCCCCTGCCTCGACGTTAAAGACGGTCAGGTCGTCAAAGGCGTACAGTTCCGCAACCACGAAATCATCGGCGATATTGTGCCACTCGCGCAACGCTATGCGCAGGAAGGTGCGGACGAACTGGTATTCTACGACATCATTGCCTCAAGCGATGGTCGTGTTGTGGATAAAAGCTGGGTATCGCGCGTGGCGGAAGTCATCGACATCCCCTTCTGTGTGGCGGGCGGTATTAAGAGCCTGGAAGATGCCAGCCAGATTTTGCAGTTCGGCGCGGATAAAATTTCCATAAACTCCCCTGCACTGGCGGATCCGACGCTGATCACCCGCCTTGCCGACAGGTATGGTGTACAGTGTATCGTTGTCGGTATCGATACGTGGCATGATGCAGAGACGGGAACTTATCAGGTTCATCAGTTTACCGGCGATGAAGCACGCACCAAAATCACCACATGGCAGACCATCGACTGGGTGAAGGAAGTGCAGGAACGTGGTGCTGGTGAAATCGTTCTGAATATGATGAATCAGGATGGCGTGCGTAACGGTTATGATCTTGAGCAACTGAAGATGATCCGCGAAGTATGCCATGTTCCGCTGATCGCTTCAGGCGGCGCGGGCACCATGCCGCACTTCCTCGACGCCTTCCGGGAAGCACAGGTCGACGGTGCACTGGCCGCCTCCGTGTTCCACAAACAAATTATTAATATCGGCGAGCTAAAAAGCTACTTAGCCGAAAATGGCGTGGAGATCCGCTTGTGAGTAATCAGGATGTAAAAACCGGTCTGCTGACCGGTGAACAGATTAACCAACTCGACTGGGAAAAAGTGGATAACCTGATGCCAGCCATCATTCAGCACGCGGTATCGGGCGAAGTGCTGATGCTCGGGTATATGAATCAGGAGGCGCTGAATGTCACGCAGTCTTCCGGCAAAGTGACATTTTATTCACGCACCAAAGCGCGTCTGTGGACCAAAGGCGAAACGTCAGAAAACTATCTGAATGTTGTCAGTATCACGCCGGATTGCGATAACGACACGCTGCTGGTGCTGGTCAATCCGGTTGGCCCGACCTGCCATAAAGGCAATAACAGCTGCTTCCACCCTGCTGAAACCGACTGGGCGTTTTTATATCAGCTGGAAGAACTGCTGGCCTCGCGCAAAACGGCCGATCCGGAAAGTTCTTATACTGCCAAACTCTACGCCAGCGGCACCAAACGCATCGCACAAAAAGTGGGTGAAGAAGGTGTGGAAACCGCGCTGGCCGCCACCGTCAACGACCGCTTTGAACTGAAAAACGAAGCCTCAGATCTCATCTATCACCTGCTGGTCTTACTGCAGGATCAGGATCTGAACCTGAGCGCAATCATTGATAATCTGCGTCAGCGTCATAAGAAATAACGGCGACGTTCAAACGTAAATATTCAGACGTAAAAAAGCCGCCTTTGCTGATGCATCGGCGGCTTTTTTGTCACGGTCAACAACCCTGCGGCGCGCTTAACACGCGCCGGTCAGGCAATTAATCCAACCATTCGGTGTGGAATACGCCGTCTTTATCGGTACGTTTGTAAGTATGCGCACCGAAGTAGTCACGCTGTGCCTGGATCAGGTTAGCAGGCAGTACCGCTGAACGGTAGCTGTCGTAGTAGTTGATCGCAGCAGAGAATGTAGGCGTCGGGATACCGTTCTGAACAGCATAAGAGACGACATCTCGCAGCGCTTGCTGATATTCATCAGCGATATTTTTGAAGTACGGTGCCAGCAACAGGTTAGCGATAGATGCATTTTCAGCATACGCATCGGTAATTTTCTGCAGGAACTGTGCGCGGATGATACAACCAGCACGGAAGATCTTGGCGATCTCACCGTAGTTCAGATCCCAGTTGTTCTCGTCTGACGCAGCTTTGAGCTGTGAGAAACCTTGCGCATAAGAAACAAGCTTGCCCAGATACAGAGCGCGACGCACTTTCTCGATGAATTCAGCTTTATCACCGGAGAAGGCTTTCACCGCCGGGCCGGACAATACTTTAGAAGCCGCAACACGCTGGTCTTTCAGGGAAGACAGGTAACGGGCAAACACGGACTCCGTGATCAGGGTCAGTGGCTCGCCCAGATCCAGTGAACTCTGGCTGGTCCATTTACCGGTACCTTTGTTTGCTGCTTCGTCCAGAATCACATCAACCAGATATTTACCGTCTTCGTCTTTCTTGGTGAAGATATCTTTGGTGATGTCGATCAGGTAGCTGCTCAGCTCGCCTTTGTTCCAGTCAGCGAAGGTGGTAGCCAGCTCTTCATTGCTCAGATTCAGCGACTGTTTCAAAAGGGAATAGGCTTCGGCGATCAACTGCATGTCACCATATTCGATACCGTTATGAACCATCTTGACGTAGTGACCCGCACCGTCTGCACCGATGTAAGCTACGCAGGCATCGCCATCTTCAGCACGCGCTGCAATCTTCTCAAGAATCGGTGCCACCAGCGCGTACGCCTCTTTCTGGCCGCCAGGCATAATGGACGGGCCTTTCAGTGCGCCCTCTTCACCGCCGGAAACACCGGTACCGATGAAGTTGAAACCTTGCTCGGACAGTTCGCGGTTACGGCGAATCGTGTCTTTATAATAGGTGTTGCCGCCATCGATCAGGATGTCGCCTTTATCCAGGTGCGGAGTCAGGGATGCGATGGTTTTGTCAGTTGCTTCACCGGCTTTCACCATCAGCAAGATACGACGAGGTTTTTCCAGTGAGTCAACAAACTCTTCGACGGTGTAGTGCGGAACAAGGTTTTTACCCGGATTTTCAGCGATAACTTCATCAGTCTTGTCGCCGGAACGGTTAAAAATGGAAACGGAATAACCACGGCTTTCGATGTTAAGCGCGAGGTTACGGCCCATTACCGCCATACCGACTACGCCGATCTGTTGTTTGGACATTAGCAACTCCTGTCTGAAATAGTTGATCGCCCGGTTTTTAGTGTAAACCCCTGTAAACAGTGAGTTTACCTGCACCGGACCATACAAATGAACACAAGCATTGTACATGAGAAAGGCGATGGGTGAACCTATCGCAGCCATAACAATATTCTGATCGCACATGCCTGCCCTTGTCTGCTTCGCCTTCTCAGAGGCCGGGTTTACTTTACCGGTAACATCTCAGGAATGCAGGTAAAAAAGAGCTTTTACAGGCAATCAAGGGCTCAGATGCTTAGCGCCGCTGAGTCCTGCTCATCAGAGGATGCATACAGCCTGTCCGCCAGCATTTTTTTCTCACGATTAACGCGTCCGAAATCAATCAGGAACGCAGGACCGTGATTTTCAAAAAAAGAGTCAAGATTTAACGATTCTTCCCCCAGCTTTAAAAAAGACCAGTCAGTCACATACTTCAGACTATCGAATTTATTTTTATAATATTCTGACCAATAAAAGGACGTGCCTGACAATCCAACACTGGAAACGATAAGTTGAAAATGGAACCGGGTAGACAGGAAGAAATCTTTCATGGAAAACTGCAAGCCATGTTTCCAAATCGTTTCAAAAAAGACCATTTCTATGCTGGGGAACTTTTGTTTAAGTCTCTTATAGAAATAGCCATCGGAGCCAGGTCTGAACTCATAAAAACGTATCAATGAATCTGGAAACTTTTGAATAAAAGCACCTATTGCCGCTTCAACCTGCTCCATAAAACGTATTTCATTTTCGTCACCTTCAGAAAATTCATTATGAAGGCATAACCGGAGTACAGGATTGTCTCTTTCGACTAAACTCACAACGTCAGAGAATGGAAAACAAAAATAATCATCACCAATAAATGAGATTTTGCCTGGAAGGTATTTTTCTAAAACGTGATAACTGGCATAGTCTCTGACATCAAAGCAGAAATAATCTTTAATAAATTGAGAAAGATAGGCAGCTTTCTCATCCGACAGCGGCTGCAAACCCAGACCTGTTGCATAGGTTAAGGCATTATGCTTTTTACCAAAATATGAGACCAGTTCGATCAACCGAAGATTAGCCGCCCACAATTCATTAATATATCCTCCGCCCAATAAATGAATGCTGTCAGTCTCTTCAAAAATTTCACTCATTAAGCGTTCACGCATTGGCAGAAGATAAGTATCAGAAAATTTGGTTTCGATACTCCCCTCTTCTCCAAGCGCCTGAGCCAGTTGCCATAAATAATTGACGCATTTAACGTCCTGATACAATGTTGCGGCCACTAAGGGATCCACGGCATCGAGATAGATTGTTGCCTGAGGGTATCGCAGTTTAATGTGATTAATCCACCCCCGGGTGAGCATATCATCACCATAATTAGGCATACCCGATGCGGAAATAAGATAGAATGTTTTTGGCGGAAGTAGGTTATGAACGGGTGTAGTTATTGGCAGAGGTTCAATAGCATCTACTTTTTTATTTTTGGAAAACAGACCAAAAGAAATCATATTAAAATCCTTGTGCATATCATTCAGCTTTATTCTTCAATAAATAACCATAAAGATTAACGGTATCTTTTGTAATTATTGTAGAACAAAATTTCCCTTCTATCAGTTTTCGCCCATTCTCCCCCATTCTGCCTCTCACATCCGCATTTATGACTAAATGCTTTAAACACCCGGCCAGAGCGTTAATATCGCCTTTGTCAATAATAAATCCGTTTACATCGTTTTCAATCAGACTGCTGCAACCACCGACATTATATGAAATTATAGCGCGTCCGACAGAACTTGCCTCCAAAAGAATACGCGGTATTCCTTCAGGATAAACAGAGGGAAGTGCAACAATATTAGCGTCTTTAATCAACTCTTTCATATCGTCACATTTCCCAAGCCAGTTTATCTCTCCTTTGTTATGCGCCTCTTCAAGAAAACCAAGGGGGATAGCATCAGGATCATTGGGCGTGGGTATTCCGGCAACATTGAGAGTGAATTCAACGCCCTCGAGATGGAGGCTATTTTTTACATTAATAAGGTCAGTAAGTCCTTTGCTCCATAATAATCTGCTTGCAAATAAAACCACCGGAATTTCCCTTAAAGGTTCCTTTGAGTAGGGAAAGTCAACGATATTTATACCTGCACCATCTATAACTACCGTTCTGTTTTCATCTACTTTCAATGAGTGTAGAATACAACGCCTGTCACTTTGATGCTCAAAGGTCAGCAAAGATTTTTTATTCGAAAAGATAAAATTATAAAGAGGTATTATGAGCCGTTTCAGGAGAGAAAATTTAAACTTCTTCTCTGTAAATACCCGGCCAAGCCCGACAAAGCTTATGACAATATTTTTCGAAAAAATCTTTGCATACAACCCGCCAATCAAACATGGCTTAATAGTTATGCAATGTAAAACATCAGCATTGATGGATTTTATCAATTTTGTTGTATTTACTAATTCACAAGCAAATTTTAATGGGTTAACGGACTGAGCAGAAATTGATGAGTTATGACAAATAAACCCCATCTTAGTAAGTTTAGTCACTAATGACTGATCGACAAAATTAGTTATAATATGAATTTGATAGCCAACTTCTTGTGCATATGAAGCTCGCTCAAGCCAGTGCAAATCGAAATACCAATCAGAATTTATAAAGTAACATATTTTTCTCATCTCTCATTTACCATCAATGGCGCTTACCAGACCTAAAGAAGACACCATCAATTACGCCTCTTATGATATATTTAAGATAAAGATATTTATTATCTTGTTTAGATACATTTAAAAAAGCTTTTATAATTCGCAACACTATTCCAACTACCGAATATGGCCCGTTGGATTTGAAAAATTTTTTAGCAAGGATAAGGTTACGAATAAGATAATAAACCTTCCAAACAGGGGTGATTGAGTCCCCGGTAATACTAATATCATGTGTGAAGATTAATTTTGGTACATAGAGAAACTTATGGCCATTAAGAACCAGATGATGAGAAAAATAAACATCATCATAATACAAGAAAAGATCATCGTGTATATATTGCGATGCAGAACTCAAAACATCAGCACGAATTACCGTACCTACAAAAGAAAGAGTTACACATGGCTCAACTCTCTCATTATCAGGGATATAGTCTTTTGCATTGAGAAAATATTTAATATTGTCTAACAACGTTTTTGGTAATTTGACAAACGGCATATTCATTTTGCAATTAATGCCATGAGTATCAATGACCCGACAACTTAGCGCCGATGTGCCATCAAGCATGATCTCGCCAAAATTATGAAGCAAATCAGGAGCCGGATAGGCATCGTCGTCATACATAAACACCCATTCGGTGTTTATATGAGCACCAATATACTCAGCCCCTGCTCTAAAACCACCGGCACCGCCGGTGTTTTTAGTCAAAGATAAAACGGTCAACCGGGGTTCTTCAATACTTGCAAGCCAGGAAGCCGTGTCATCCGTTGAACAGTTATTGACTATAACAATATTGTCGAAAGGCAGCATCGAAGTGGATAGCCAACATTTTTTCAACTTATCAAGCCGATTAAAAGTGACAATTAATGCTGTCGTATTCATCTAACATCAACCGTGAATACAGGCATAGCATCTGATTCATTGATACATTTCAGATATACTTCGGCGGTTTTCAGGGCTTCAGCAATCGTAACATCCATATCCAGATATCGATAAGTCCCTAAGCGACCAACAAAAGTAATATTTTTTTCCGCTTTAGCAAGGGTTAAATATTTGTCCAGCAGAGCCATTTCACCAACCTGGCGGATTGGATAATAAGGGATATCCTCTGGCTCACAACTGCGACTGTATTCCTTATAACAAACCGATCCTTCATGCGACTCCCAAGGGGAGAAATATTTATGCTCGGTTATGCGGGTATAAGGAACATTTTGTTCACAGTAGTTCATCACCGCACATCCTTGATAATCGCCGTTAAAGGTGAATTTCTCAAAATCTAATGTGCGATAACCTAACCGGCCAAATTGATATTGATAGAATGCGTCTAAAGGACCACTATAAAAAACATGATCATAACTGGCCCTTTCATCGAAATTAAATTCGGTTCCTAGCTCCACAGTTATGTTCGGATGCTCAGCCATATTCTTAACCATCTCGGTATACCCGTCTTTGGGCATTCCCTGGTATTTATGGTTAAAATAATTATCATCGTAATTAAATCGTATCGGTAATCTTTTTAAGATCGATGCCGGAAGCTCTGCCGGAGACATTCCCCATTGTTTAATGGTATAGCCTTTGAAAAAAGCTTCATACAACTCTTTCCCAACGAACCTTAATGCCTGTTCTTCGAAGGTTTGAGGATCTGTTATAGAGCTATCTCCCTTTTCCTCAATCAATGCGCGCGCTTCGTTTGGAGAACATGTTTTGCCAAAAAACTGGTTTATGGTATGGAGATTGATAGGTAATGAATACACCTTACCATTATATGTTGCTTTAACCCGGTTGACATAGGGCATCATCACGGAATATTTCTGGATAAATTCCCATACGGATTGGTTATCTGTATGAAATATATGAGGTCCGTAGGTATGCACCATGACCTGAGTATCCTCATCACGAGCATCAAAGCAATTTCCTGCAATATGAGGTCTTTTATCAATAATTCGAACTTTATGACCTTGTTCAGCAAGTTGTCGCCCGATAACGACGCCAGAAAAACCAGCACCTACAATGAGAATATTTTTCTTAGTCATAATTTATACCTTATTAACCTATAACGACACGACGAAATTTATAATAACATTTTGCAATCACAGATCTTCGCTTTGAACCCGCAGGGGCAAAGCGATTAACGTACGGCATTAATTTATTTTTAATTCTTGTTTGTAATAACACCGGTTGCAACGCGATGGCCGTCGACTGGCCAGAATTTTCAGCATCAATCAGGCGGTCATAGACTTCTTTTTCCCAAGGTGTACCTTGAATATTTTTTATGAAATTGTCATAAAAGTCGACTTTATCTGTATTCCAGGGTTTATTTTCACCCGCAAAGTGAATCATTTTAGGATTACGTCGTGCGCTAAGAAATCTCATATACGTAGAGAACTTCAGGTTAGGATAAAATACGTCTGTATGACCATTACCATGGTAAACATTCCATTCCATGGGCAAGAAGTGAACACGGCCATAAAAGACTTTGTTCATTATATCCTGGTCAAGGAACCAGTAGCTTTGCCCTTTCATGGCTGCCATCAATTTTTCGAAAATACTCTCTTTGTTCATTTGATCGATATTGAAGACAATGATTCCTCCCTGGAAATAATTATCAGTATCGGCCATTCCCAGTCTGGTTTTAAGATATTCCTCTGCCGTCTGGACACCCGCGTCTGAACGCGCAATATTACCAAATTTAACAAACCCCTCCATGACAATATCTTGTACGGCAGCAACCAGATTATCACCTAACGGTGTTTCGATGAGTTCAGCGAGATCACTCTCAACTACTGTATCGGTATCAATGAAAAGTACTTTTTCAAAGTCTGTAAACAGTTTTGGGATGAAAAGCCTGGAATAAGTAGCAGCCGTAAAAGGTGGTCTGATATAAGCATCTTTAATTTCCTTAAATGCATTTATATCGAAATAGCGGACGTTCATATTGGCAGTATGCGTCACCAGATTTTTGACACGTTCTTTATTACGCTGGCTGAGTCCATTATCAAGTATGACAATGTCATAGTTATGATTTGAACTTGAATTCTGAACAATGGAATTAACTAGCGCACCAAGACTCATCGCATAGTTATCATCTGAGCAAATAACTATAGGGATATTTCTCTCACTATAATATGGGCCCAACTTGCCATTAAATGTTTCATTCTTAATAAATGTTCTTTGTACTTCTTTAATACGAAGATTTTCACTTTCTAATTTGAAAATTATAAAGATATTGAACAAACGCTCAGAAATATGTCCGATGACTCTTTTTTCTTGGGCAGAGTAATTTTCGAATGCGATTTCATCTTCAAGTTCATCTAATATACCAAAAAGCCAGGCTGAATACTCGTCGAACAATGGCTTCTTCATGACATACATATTAGTATAATAACCATCAACTGCTGTATTAAAGTGTTTAACAGCTGAAGAATACTCAGGGTGTTGTCTTAGAAGGACATCAATGGCTGTCTGATAATCTTTTATATGTAAGTGTTCTGAAACTTTATAATGGTGATAATTATTATTGCTACCCGCTGATTTTACTGACCATTTGCATGGAACGATGAGGTCTGTGTTTTCTAATAATTTTAATATCTGTTTCTCATTTAAACCAAACTCATCTTGATACCCGGCATTGATTTCATCACAATTCACCATTCCCCAGTTATCTTCTGGCTTTTGTTGATCATCAGAAAAATTAAAATGTCTGCGATAATGCATAAAACCAACATAATCTGTAGGTATTGCATTTTTCCATACCCAATAATGGGCTGTAAGTTCACAGTAGAACGGGTTTTTATACGATATATTATCGCCAGTATCATCACCGTCGCAACAAATAACATTCAGTGAATTGGCTTTTCCTACATGTATAGGCTTTATCACCGATGAATCGAGAAACGCACTCGGTTTATGGTGACAAGTATAGATTGATACAGTTTTCATCCTTTATTCCATCACAATAATTAAATATATAATATCAGGCCATTACTGCCTGATAAGCAGCAATGACATCAGCAGAGTTACCCATTTGCCTAAGCTTATGATCTTCAATCCATATAACGCGATCACATACCTTGGATACATCTGCCAGGTTGTGACTAACAAAAAGAATGGTTACACCTTTAGCTTTAAAGTCATTAATCGTTGCCAGGCATTTTCTTTGGAATGAAATATCCCCCACAGCGAGAACTTCATCGATTATGAGTATATCAGGATCAACTTGCGTGATTACTGAAAAACCTAATTTTGCCAGCATACCGCTTGAGTAAACACGAATAGGTTCATCGATAAAATCGCCTAATTCTGAGAACTCAATAATTTTGTCCATTCGCTGCTTAAGCTCTTTTCGACGCAATCCAAGCAGTGTTGCATTCAGGCGGATATTTTCACGTCCGGTTAATTCAGGATGAAAACCACCGCCTAATTCCAACATTGAGGCGACTCTGCCCGTGACACTGACCGTCCCGGATGAGGGTTTCATCACACCTGCAACCAGTCCCAGTGAGGTACTCTTACCTGCGCCATTACGGCCAATCAGTGCAACAGATTCACCTTTCTCAATGACAAAATTAATATCTTCGATGGCCAGATAACTTCTGCCACTAAGCAGACTTAGCGCTCTGCGAGGATTAAATATTAATTCTTTTATACCTGAGCCTATATGATGATAAAGGGGGTATCTTTTAGTTACATTCTTGAACTCAATGACAACGCTCATTATAGAATCTCTGCAAAACGATATTTTAATTTATTAAAAATACTACTACCGATTATAAGCATCACTATTCCATAGCCGTACAGAGTGGCTATATCAGTATAATTAACCGTATTATTCATAAATAAATCACGCCAACTGATAATCATATTAGCCAAAGGATTGTAGTCAATAAGCCAGCGGTATTTTTGGGGTATCATATCTGAAGAGTATAATATTGGCGTGCAATAAAAGAGCAACATAATACCAAGCGTTATGAAACGTTCCAGATCACGGAAAAACAAATTGAGTGTAGATAAAGTTAGCGCCACACCCAGCATAAGAATAATCTGCGCGAAACCAATTAGCGGAATTCCCCATACCCAATCCCAGGACGGGCGCATATCATAAACGTAAAGAAAAATAATAATAACAGGAATGGTACAAATGAAATGTAAGCATTCCATTAGTACATTACTCATGGGGATTACAGAACGCGGAAAAACAGTCTTCTTTATTATCTGTGCATTAGCCAAAAAAGAAAATAATGAATTAGACGTTGAACTTGCAAACCATTGCCATGGGAAAAGTCCGGTAATAATAAAAACGGTATAGTTGGGTATTTGAACCCTCATAATTAACTTAAAGATAAAGTAATATATCATGGCAAACAACAGGGGATTAGCAATCGACCATAAGTAGCCAAAGAAACTACTTTTGTATCTTACCTTTAGCTCTTTTTCAGTAATTACTGTCGCTAAATCAAACAAATAACCTAAACTGTACTTCATACACTTCTCTATATAGATTAATTC
>NZ_JAFMOT010000031.1:0-396 GCF_019049695.1 Rahnella perminowiae | reverse complement strand
GTGCAGGCATTGAAAAAGCCATGAGCGCGCCAACCACTACAACCACGGTGGTGAGTGCCGCAGGTAGTATCCCTGCGATTCCTTTGACTGCCATTGAAACATGGCTTGAACGCAATATTATCGTATCGCCTGATGATTTTAAAAATACCCCCTATGTCCTTGCTTCAAAAGATAAAAACATTATCACAGGTGTCGGTAACAAAATCTATGCCAAAGGCGTACCACTCATTGTGGGACAACGCTATGGTGTGTATCGTGAGGGCGAACCGTATGTTGACCCAACCACCCGTAAAGTCATCGGTCTTGAAGTCACCCAAGTTGCCGCAGGTATCGTCACTAGCGTAGCATCAAACGGTGTTTCTAGTATCGAGCTTAAAAAATCGTATGGTCAAGAAG
>NZ_JAFMOT010000032.1:0-399 GCF_019049695.1 Rahnella perminowiae | reverse complement strand
GCATCAACTGACATTGCAGAAAAATATACTGACCAGTCATTTTATTTGATTCACAAATTGTTGATTTAGGTTAAATTAATCCATAGGACAGCGAAACTTCATTATGACTTTACAAGGATCAGTATATGTCACATCATCGCTTTATGCGCCGTGCCGCCAAAGGATTGCTTTTTTCTTCCATCGCATTTTCTGCGTCTTCTGATGCCTCAAGCTATTACAACTGTGCCAATGCCACTGGCTGTGTCGCAGTCCCCTCCCTCACCGCCACCTCAGATTATGCAAAAACCAAATACCCTATCGTGCTTGCTCATGGGCTTTTTGGCTGGAACAAACTGTTTGGTTTGGTCGATTATTTTAATGGCATCCCTCAAGATCTCACCAAAAATGGCGCCAGTGTGT
>NZ_JAFMOT010000033.1:0-402 GCF_019049695.1 Rahnella perminowiae | reverse complement strand
ATCATGACCTTATATGTTAATAAAATCTATCTAGGTCAAGGTGCCTATGGGATTAAAGCTGCCGCTAAGCAATATTATAGTAAATCATTAAATAACCTAACCATTGCAGAAATGGCAATGATTGCAGGTCTGCCAAAAGCGCCATCCAAATACAATCCTGTTGCCAACCCTGAGCGCGCGTTAGAGCGGCGCAACTGGATTTTGGGTCAGATGCTTAAAAATGGCGCAATTAGCCAAGCGCAACACGACGAAGCGGTTGCCGCACCCATTGGACTGCGCCTATACCAAGCAAAGCTTGATAAAAACTTACCGTATTTGGCAGAAATGACCCGTGCCTCATTGGTAGAGCAATATGGCGAAGCTGTCATCAATTCGGGCTGGCGTGTGAAACTTACCATTAAT
>NZ_JAFMOT010000034.1:0-404 GCF_019049695.1 Rahnella perminowiae | reverse complement strand
GAATCATCGGATGTGCCAAACGGCGGTCACGATCGAGCGTATCGCCCAACGCTTTGCCTTTGGAGCATAATTTGCCAAAGTTGGCAGGATGGTTTGGATCACCGTCAATGCTGACGTGTTGGGTATTCTCATCAATCGTCGCTAACACGCCACAGCCAACACCGCAATAGGCACAGGTAGTCTTGACTTGTGTCAGGGGAGATTTTTGTGGTGCTAAATGTTGTATAGTTGTTGTCACACGTTAACCTTTTACTATTTTTGATTTCTACCAGTCAGATCAGCCCGCCAGCAACTCTTCACAAAACGCTTTGCCAAACAGTAATTTATCTTTGATGGCTGAAATATCTTGTTGATTTTGAATCAGTTCAAAAAACCAACCGCCCTCTTGTACATCACCATATAGT
>NZ_JAFMOT010000035.1:0-407 GCF_019049695.1 Rahnella perminowiae | reverse complement strand
AACCTGAATTTGCAGGGATCACGGCATCTACGAAATTAAAATGACCTTCGAGCTCCTGCCCTGAAACCTTCGGTACAGAAAGACCATTGTCTTCCTTGATCAGATTATAAATAGACTGTGTATTCCCGGAAAAGAAAAGAATATCATTTTCTTCAAGAACTTCTTCCGGTGATACTGGAGAAATGATCTTTTCATCACGAAAGATCTCAACAAGGAAAACATCCTGAAGGTTACGAAGCCCTGCATCCTTAACCGTTTTACCGGTCAGTTTCGAATTCTCGGTTATTTCAGTTTCAATGATATATTCCCGGAGATGTTCACGCAGACTTTCAATTTCATTCGGATTAGAAGGGAGCAATTTATAACCTATGAAATACAGATAGACCCAGCCTACCAACGTTACTATT
>NZ_JAFMOT010000036.1:0-408 GCF_019049695.1 Rahnella perminowiae | reverse complement strand
CATTAAAGATGTCGTTCGACATATAGTAAATCCTGTATTATAATGAACACAACTTAAACTTTCATAGATAGCACCATGCCAAACCTATACGACCAAGACTTACGCAAACGCACCATAGCCTACTGGCAAGAAACAAATAACAAAAGCAAAACAGCTAGAATATTCGGTATCTGTCGCAACACGCTTAACAGTTGGATAGCCTTGTACCATGACCAAGGCAATACCGAACCTAAGAAAGCACAACCAACGCGCGTAAAACACATCATCACTGACCTTGATAGCTTTTAACGATATGTCAAAGCTAAACAATTTGACACCGCTAAACAGCTACGAGAACAATATTTAAAAGACCATCCCGATGTCAGTATATCCTACAATGCGTTTGTCGATACCTTGCATCGTATTAAC
>NZ_JAFMOT010000037.1:0-409 GCF_019049695.1 Rahnella perminowiae | reverse complement strand
TACCTGTGCTACGCAAAGATTTTATGATTGAGCCGTATCACATTTTGCAATCACGTGCGCTTGGGGCAGATTGTATTTTGCTGATTATGGCGTGTTTATCGGATGCGCAAGTCGCTGAGCTGCATGAATTGGCGTTAAAACTTGGCATGAGTGTACTCATTGAGTGTCATGATGAGATAGAAGTGGAACGGGCGTTACGCTTGCCCGCCCATCGCCAAAACGTGTATGGGGTTAACAATCGCAATCTACATAACTTTGATGTGAGCTTGGACACTACCCTACGCCTAAAAACACTGTTTCCACAAGATAGCTTACTGGTGACAGAAAGCGGGATTCATTCGGCAGAGGATGTAAAATTGATGCTGGGCCATGACATCCATGCGTTTTTGATTGGTGAGCAGTTTATGAA
>NZ_JAFMOT010000038.1:0-411 GCF_019049695.1 Rahnella perminowiae | reverse complement strand
ATCTACCACGCCGGCAAAACTATCGCTCATCCGTATCACGCCATTGGGTAGGCTACGCAGCAAGTTAAGCACACGCTGACTGTCGGCTATACTAAGAGCGGAAAGGTTGGCAGCGTCAGATGACAGCGCGTCCGTGGCTACTAGTTTTTCAACAGTAACGGTGAGGTTGGGTTCCGTGATTTTATATTCAGCTTGTAGCGTTTGCAAGATAGTAGGAAGTAACTGGCTGATACGGTCAAAATCACCCAACACCGCCGCAGAGGCTTCACGCGTAATCACATTCCGCAGTACCCCACCTGTCCAGTGTTGTAGATAAAAAGGCGATGAGCCAAACAGGCTTGCCAGCACGCGCGCCAGTAACAAGTTAGCATTGGCTAAGCCTTTATGAATATCAATGCCAGAGTGCCCACC
>NZ_JAFMOT010000039.1:0-412 GCF_019049695.1 Rahnella perminowiae | reverse complement strand
TGAACCCACTGCCGAAGAGTATGAGGACGGTTGGGACGAAGTGTTAGAGCATTTCGGTTCATCGGGTGATAACTTCTTGGGTGGAGAAAACTTGCTTGAAAATATGGCATACAAGGTCTTTGAATATAATAGCCCCGAATGTCGAAAACAGGGGATTAATTTTACCTTGCCGATTGATGCAGCCCCATTCGCAGGTTCAGAAACCTTGATTGCCCAAACCCAAGCCGATTATACCAATACTACCGTAATGATGTCAAAACTTCGACCACTTTGGGAAAATGGAAAAATAGACAGTAATGCAACGGGTGTTGAAAAGTTCAAATTGATTAACAAAGATGGCGAAGCGGTTGATTGTGAAATCAGTATCAAACAGGATATGCTGATTGGTTATCTCAAAGATAGAATTCTACAA
>NZ_JAFMOT010000040.1:0-413 GCF_019049695.1 Rahnella perminowiae | reverse complement strand
ATCCTGCAATCTATATTCTAAATACTCTGGGTTGATAGCTGATATGGTAGTTAATATAGCGGTGAAGCAAAGAAAATTGCAGGTGTTTATTTAGCGTCAACACTGATATAATAGCTTTTCTGATTTTGACGAGATAGTCTAGACAGCACGTCAACGGGTGCTATCTCTCAAGCTAAATAGGTTAGTTCTGCTTGTATAAAGGGCAGAGTCAATTAGATTCACCCATGCAATGTGAGTGCTTATTCAACTATGTATGCCTTTCTTCGTCCGTTCTTATTTAACACCGATCCTGAAAAAGCCCACGAAATCACATTATCATTACTCGAAAAATCGCAAAAATTTGGGATGCTCGGGTTTTTGTACGGTAAGCAAGAATTGACGACAGAATGTATGGGGTTAACCTTTACCAATCC
>NZ_JAFMOT010000175.1:0-141963 GCF_019049695.1 Rahnella perminowiae | reverse complement strand
ATACTTATCGGTAAAAAAATAATTTATTTTAGTGCTGAATTTATGTTTACTCTAAAATATACGCTAAGCTTTTGATTTATATTAGTTTAAATTAAAAAAGTATTTCTTTGTTTTATTAAAAATATGATTAAGATCACATGTTTATCTTAGTGCGATGAATAGCGGAACGCTGTAAAATGGCGCCATGATTTTTTATTGTTAGAATTAATACTGCATTTTATTATTTCATTCCATAATATAATGACAGCTTTTTATTCGGTATGACCGATACTACTGAATTTTGGATGAACTCATGCCAATTCATCGGCAGAGTTGAAGATAATTCATTTTACTGTATTCATTGACTGACGGAGCAGTAACGGGCTGTCAACTTTGATTATATCGCGATGGGATTTACCCTCAATAATGTGAAGCGCGCTGAGCCTGCCAATTTCATAATGGGGTAATTGTACCGTTGACAACGACGGCAGGAACAAATCACCGATCCCCACCATATTATCGTAACCTATGACTGCCACATCTTCGGGGATCCTCAGACCTTGCGCCAGGAGCGTCTGGTACACCATAAACGCGATGCGATCGTTACCGCAAATCACCGAATCGAATAAGGGTTTTTTCTGATGAATATGTGCCTGCACAATCGCCGGAATATCCCGATAATGCTCATCACCATATTCCATGTAATAGTGGTCGAGTGTCTCAGGAGCCAGCCCTGCCTCCATACATGCTTGTTCCAGACCTTTGCGGCGTCTGACAGTGGCAAGATGTGTTGCAGGCAAATGTAAGCAGAGCGGGCGACGATAGCCTGCAGACAAAAGTGCACGTACCGCTGCATATTGTCCATGTTCGTCATCCGGAATATAACTCGCTACCTGCTGATGCAGGCTTTCGCAATTGGCGAGCACACAGGGAAGGTTTAACAACTTCTCGGGTAGCGGCACCTGTCGCAATCCCATTGTTGTATAGATAATGCCATCCGGTCGGTGTGAGAGAAGCAAATCAACGATATTTTCCGGGCTGTCATCCGAAAACATGTTAACCACAAAGCTGTTCCAGCCATGCGCACGTGCTGTTTCTTCAATGGAGAGTGTGATTTCCACTGAAAAGGGGGTGGTGACGGTATCAAGTGCCAGCACACCGATGGTTTTTGCAATCGCGTGAGCGCCACGTATTTTTTTGGCCGATAAATCGGGCACGTAATTCGTCGCATCGATAGCAGATTGTACGCGTGACAAGGTCTCAGGCTTTAGACGTTCCGGGGAGTTTAGTGCCCTGGAAACCGTCATCAGTGATACATTCGCCAGTTTTGCCACATCTTTCAGGGACGCCATTCTTTTTGCTCCTGCCTGCTCATTACGCCACAGGTTATAAAACTAACTTGCTGATGTAAAAGGATCATACGTGATTTTGGTGTCCGGGTGTGGGTTGCAGTGAATAAGAAAAGTTGATCATGATCTCATACTGCTTATGTTAACGTTAACTTTTGTGATTAACATCTAGAATTACAGCAAAACGGCATGCGCCTTATTTTATGTTAACGTTATCATTTGCGCTCCACCTCAGCATGAGATTGCCATGATGAAAACCCGTCATTCTCAAAGTTATCTGATACTCAGCGCTTTATTGTTCTTTTTCTTTGTAACCTGGTCCTCTACAGGCTCACTGCTCTCGATTTGGCTACATCAGGAAGTCGGTCTGAAAGCAGGGGATACCGGGATAATTTTTTCAGTGGTGTCTTTTTCCACTCTGTTTGTGCAAATTTGTTATGGTTTTATTCAGGATAAGTTGGGGCTGCGTAAGAATTTGCTCTGGTTTATCACGGCATTATTAATTTTTTCCGGTCCGGCCTATCTGCTTTTTGGCCATCTACTGAAAATTAACGTCTTTCTGGGCAGTTTTTTTGGCGGCATCTATATCGGTCTGACGTTCAATGGCGGTATTGGTGTCCTTGAGTCTTACACCGAGCGTGTCGCCCGTCAGAGCCAGTTTGAATTCGGAAAAGCAAGGATGTGGGGGTCGCTGGGTTGGGCTGTGGCAACTTTTTTCGCCGGGTTATTGTTTAATATTAACCCGAAATTAAATTTCGCGGTTGCCAGCTGTTCTGGTCTGGTCTTCTTCATACTTTTGATGCGTTTACGCGTCTCTTCTGCGCCCCATGCCATGCAGGAAGCCGTGGCGGGGGGGAAAGTCACGCTTGAGGATGCATTACGCCTGCTGACCCTGCCGCGTTTCTGGGCGCTGGTATTCTTTGTGGTCGGCACCTGTATTTACGGCGTCTACGATCAACAGTTCCCGGTCTATTTTTCCTCACAGTTCCCGACGCAACATGAAGGGAATGCGATGTACGGCTATCTTAATTCGTTTCAGGTATTCCTGGAGGCCGCAGGCATGTTCTGTGCGCCATGGCTGGTAAATCGTCTAGGTGCTAAAAATGGTCTGATTTTCGCCGGCATGGTGATGGCGATGCGCATGGTCGCTTCCGGATTAGTGGAAGGCCCTCTGCTTATCTCTATCACCAAGCTGCTGCATGCGGTTGAACTCCCGATACTGCTTATCTCTATCTTCAAATACAACAGCCTTAACTTCGATAAACGTCTCTCATCCACGCTCTATCTGGTGGGTTTTGCCTGTACGGGATCCGTAATTGCCACCGTATTGTCACCCCTCGCTGGCTACAGCTACGAAAAATATGGATTTGCTCAGTCCTATCTGTTCATGGGGTTAATGGTGTTCTGCATCACCTTTATTTCTATTTTCCTGTTGCGTTCCGGTAAAACCTCAATGGATCCGCAGATACCACAACTTTCTACTATCTGATTGAAAAGAGAGAAAACGATGACCTATACAATTGCTAACGCTGAACAGGAACTTCAAGCTAAGCGCGAGATGCTAAACCTGCGCTGGTATCCGCGCTATCACCTTGCTGCAAGGGCTGGCTGGATTAACGATCCTAATGGCCTGATCTGGTTTGATGGCTGGTATCACGCCTTTTATCAGCATCATCCTTATTCCACTCAGTGGGGGCCGATGCACTGGGGGCACGCGCGGAGTAAAGATTTGCTTCACTGGGAGCACTTACCCGTTGCCCTGGCCCCGGAAGGACCGGAAGACAAAGACGGGTGTTTTTCGGGGTCGGCGGTGGTGGATGGCGATACCCTGGCGCTGATCTACACCGGACATAAATTTCACGGCGACGCCGGTAACGACGAGAACCTTTATCAGGTGCAGTGTCTGGCAACCAGTCGCGATGGTATTCACTTTAAACGTGAGGGGATCATTATCGATACCCCGCCGGACTTGCATCATTTCCGCGACCCTAAGGTCTGGCGCGAAGGGGATAGCTGGTACATGGTCGTCGGTGCGCGCGTTGGCGATACCGGGCAAATACGATTGTATCGTTCAGCCGATTTGCGTCAGTGGCAGGATGAAGGGATCCTGGATGAGGCGCAAGCCGGTATGGGCTTTATGTGGGAGTGCCCTGATTTCTTTACCCTTAATGGCAAACGTGTCCTGATGTTTTCTCCGCAGGGGATGGCCGCGCAGGGCTTTGAGAACCGCAATCTGTTCCAGAGCGGTTATCTGGTGGGAGACTGGCAGCCCGGAGAGCCGTTTGTCCGCACAGGGGAATTCGTCGAAATGGATCACGGACACGATTTCTATGCCCCGCAGAGTTTCCTGACACCGGATGGCCGCCGCATCGTGATTGGCTGGCTGGATATGTGGGAGTCGCCGATGCCGGAGCAACAGGACGGCTGGTCCGGGATGTTGTCTCTGCCGCGTGAGCTGAGTCTTACTGAGGACAATCGTCTGCAGATGCGCCCCGCGAAAGAGGTGGAAGCGCTGCGTCAGGCCTGGTTCCCGTGGCCTGTCAGTACCTTGAAAAACCAGCAGACACTCATGGCAAACAAAGGGGAGGCCATGGAAGTCGTGCTTTACTGGGATTGCGCAAGCAGTGATGCGGAACAGTATGGACTTAGCCTGGGAGAAGGTCTGCGTGTTTATGTTGATACGCAGCTGCAGCGTCTGGTGCTTGAGCGCCGCTATCCGCAGTACGGATTATGTGGCACGCGCAGTGTACCGTTGGTGCCCGGCGTTCCTCTGGCTTTACGTATGTTTATTGACAGCTCTTCGGTCGAGGTATTCGTTAATGACGGCGAGGCATGCCTCAGTAGCCGAATATACCCTGATGCCGATCGTCGCGAATTAAGTTTATTTGCCTGGCATGGAACAGCGACATTATCAGATGCCGGAGCCTGGCAGCTGGAATAAGCCCTGTCCAGTGTCGCAAATAACCCGTCTTTGATGATGGGCGGGTTATTACTGCGTTTATCTTCGGGCTGTATTTATACAAAAATGACACATTAATATAAATAATAAGAAGGTCTTTTCCGATGAATAAAATCTGGGTCGGATGTATTTTGACGTCTGTATGTACCTCAGTAGCCCATGCACAGGGTACGCTTTCCCTCGAACAACGGCTGGAACAAATGGAGCAGCGGCTGAAAGTCACGGAGCAGCGCGCGGCGGGTGCGGAGGCTGAAATTCGCGCCCTCAAGCAAGAGAAGCAATTGTCCCACGTAGTAAACAATACTCCCGCGGCTCCTGCGACTCCCGCGCTTCAGCTCACCGGGAATGGTGATATTAAATTTTATGGAGACGTTGAATTTAATATGGATGGTGCCAGCCGCACGGGCAGCCTGACGTCGATAAAAACCAGCACAAATAAAAACTGGGCGCCGGGAAATAAAGAGCGCTGGGATATGAATGGCCGTATTCTCCTGGGGTTTGATGGTCTGCGAAATGGGGTTAATGGAAAATATGCCGGATTCAGCGTTCAGCCGTTGGCTGATATCAACGGAAAAATGAACCTCGACGATGCGGCATTTTTCTTTGGTCAGCAGGATGACTGGAAAATTAAAATTGGTCGCTTCGAGGCCTGGGATATGTTCCCGCTGAATCAGGATACGTTCATTGAATATTCCGGTAATACCGCTAACGATCTCTACAGTGACGGTTACGGTTATATCTATATGATGAAAGAGGGTCGCGGGCGCAGCAGCAGCGGTGGCAATTTCCTGCTCAGTAAGACACTCGATAACTGGTATTTCGAACTCAACACGCTTATAGAAGATGGCAGTTCGCTATTTGTCGACAATAACTATCACGGCAATGCGTTAGATAACCGTAAAAATGTGGTTTATGCCCGCCCGGTTATTGCCTGGCAATCCGGCGAGTGGTCAGTCGCCGCCGCGGTCGAAAGCAACCTGGTGAATAATGCCTACGGATATCAGAATACGCAGGGTGTTTGGGTTGACCAGTCGAACCGGACCGGTTACGGAATGACGATGAGCTGGAACACGCTTAAAACTGATGCAGAAAACGGTGCGGTCGTTAACCTGAGCACGGCTTATCTCGACGCAGCTGACGAAAAAGATTTCAGCGCAGGCATCAATGCCTTATGGCACAGGGTGGAAGTGGGTTACATCTACGCGCACAACAATATCGACAAGTTCAATATGGCCGGGGTAGCCGGTGACTGCGACAACGACTGCGCGATTCTGGCGCCGGGTAAGTATGACATTCATACCCTTCATACTTCATGGCACCTGCCTGATATCATGGATATGCCTAACTTCAATATTTACCTGGGGGCTTATGCCTCCTGGCTTGAATCACCGACGATTAAAACGGGTAATACGGATGACCGTTATGGTGCACGCGTGCGCTTTAAATACCTTTTCTAAAAACCGGTTGCCGTAAAAACCTGGCGCTGGAAATTGGCATGAGCGCATCACTAAAGGATATCGAAGTATGACGTTGAATATAGAAAAACAAAAAATGATCGCCGGTGAGCTTTATGAGAGCGGTGATGCATTACTTATTAGCGAGCGCAGGCGCGCACGCCAGCTTTTACATGGTTACAACCATTCATCGCCAGATGATGAAAAACTGCGTAAACAGTGGCTTAACGAGTTGTTAGGAAGTCATCAGGGCGCGTATATCGAGCCGACTTTCCGCTGTGATTACGGTTATAACATCCATGTGGGAAAAAATTTCTACGCCAATTTTGACTGCGTGATCCTTGACGTATGCGAGGTGCGTATTGGTGATAACTGCATGCTGGCACCAGGAGTGCACATTTATACCGCTACCCATCCGCTTGATGCACAGCTGCGCATAAGCGGGAAAGAACTCGGCAAACCGGTGACGATTGGTAATAACGTGTGGATCGGTGGACGTGCGGTGATCAACCCAGGTGTCACCCTGGGTGATAATGTGGTGGTGGCTTCCGGCGCGGTCGTGACAAAAGACGTGCCGTTTAACTGCGTCGTGGGGGGGAATCCGGCCCGTATCATTAAGCGGCTTTAGACACCGGTGCCGCAGTCGGCGGAAAAGGGGGGATAAATAATTTAGCCGTTTTGACGCGTTACACCACGGTCAAAACCTAATTGTGTCACGCTGATCCCCCCTTGTTGCAAAATGGCGGCTTCTGTTTCAGGAGCATCCGGTAAGTTTTGCCTTTTCAGGGAGAGCCAGAAGTACTCAAGATCGCGGGGGTCGCGATGCGAAATAACATCAATATCGTGCAGATATCCCTTTCCCTGACGGGTAAAGGTAAATGCCGGTAAGTCCGGGTTAATGGCAACGGGAAAATTGATGTTAAGACATCCGGCTTTAAAAGTTTCACTCTTCCAGAGCGCTTCGATAGTGGCAGCGCCCCGGGTTTCTGCGACTGTCCAGGGAACACTATTGCGGTCCGTAAAAGCCTGGCTGAGGGCAAAGGACGTCACCCCCATCAGCATGCCGGTCATTGCAGCGCCAATGGTGCCGGAAAAAACGGTCTCGGTTCCCAGATTGGCCCCTCTGTTAACCCCTGAAAGCAGCAACGTTGGCTTTTTATCTTTCATCAGATGACCGAGCGCTAACGCTACACAATCTCCGGGTGTCCCGGTCACAGCGTATCGTTGCGGTCCTCTCTCACTCAGACGTAACGGACTGTGAAGGCTAAGTGAATGTGACGTGCCACTCTGATCGTGGACGGGAGCCACTATCCAGACATCGTGAGAAAGTTGATGAGCGATTTTTTCCAGGACGGCCATACCGGGAGCATCGATACCATCATCATTGGTTAATAATATTCTCTCGCATAGCATACTTTGTTGAGGCATAGATTCTCCTTAAACGGGATAAGCTAAGTTGTATAAACGTGTGGATTACGTATGAAAACCGGTAACAAGTTTGCCAAACGGTTTATTTCAACGTGTAGACCAAAGTACCGTATCCGAGCTGGTCGTAACCTCCGCTGTTAGGCCCATAATCTCCACCACCGCCCTCGGGACTGGCTTTTTTTGCAAAAGCTTCGACGTAAGGGGACGTTATCCCTTTCAGCACAACATAATGATTATAAAAAAGCGCCCAGATTGGCCTCATCTGTCCGCGTGATTTGTCGGAAATGACGGGCTGGGTGACATCACTATTGGTATACGGGGTGTAGGGCACATCATGCATTAGGTTATACTTTGCAACGTATTCGGCGCCAAGCAAAGCCCGGTTATGGTCGTAACCGTATAAATCGTCTCCCTGATTCCAGGCCATTTGGCAGAACGCACCAAGCAAAGCGATATCCAGTAATGAGTGGGCCTGATCGCGACCGCTTTCCTGGACCTGGCCGAGAGAAGAACCGTAAAGTTTCCACACCAGATGCTCAACCGAACCATTACCCTGACCGTATTTAAAATACGTCATCGCCTCATTGTAAATATCACGGCGATCCGTGAGTACGCCGATAGCTAACATGGAGTCCATATTAGCCAGATCCCAGTTGGCCCAGTAGTGATCAATTTTCGCCCCGTTATGATGGTTGAGGAAATCCTGATTCATAGGATAGAAGACGCTCAGCATCATAGTTTGGAAATCATGAAAATCTGTTGGCTTCCAGAGGACAGAACTGCGCAGTATCTCTGCCGCATTTGCAAACTGATAACCATACAGGCCTGAGGCCAGATACCGGTCTGATCCTCCCCTAATCGCCGTAAGTGTCGTCGTCCATGCGTTTAAAATACCGATAGCCTTGCGGGCATAGGCATCATCCCCAGAGATTTTCCAACGTAATGCCAGTGCGTAAGCCGCGGCAGCGTCGTTGAATAAGGTGCCGTAATTCTCAGTATGAATGCCGTCCTTTCCGCGATAGATTACGGCCTGTGGATTAGCGTGCCAGCCAAGGGATGCATGTTTATTTTCCAATAACCTCTGCCAGCCATCCCTATAGGGCTGAGCGCCTTGTGTCACTTTGGTATGCATCCGTATAAAATCTTTCTGGGTATGCAGAAGTCCCGGGTGGATAAATGGCGTAACCGCTTCTGCCCGGGTGCTGGAGAGGGGGGCAATAATCAATGCCCCGGTTAACATCAGACATGAAAAATAAGGGAGGTGCCTATCCCGTTCTGCATGATTTTTATATAACGTCATTGTAAGTTTTCCCTTTATCTTTTAATAAACGTATGGGCATGTATTCCATTATTTGATGAAACTGAGCGGTTGATTATTATTCAGTTGCAAAGATATCTGTAGCAGGCATAAACGTCACTGATTTTATTGTAAATAAATATCATTAAACCTGGCTTTAATATAACTGTTTCACCGATAAGTTAGGTGTCTAATATGTAGTATGCTTCATATATTTTTGTGTTGTGTTAACGATACATTGTGTTTCCCTTGACGAAATATTGATTCTCTTCGGTGAGTATTGCATGGCATTTTTTATTCACCTCGGGAACAGACTCATGAAATCTTATAAAATGGCCTTGAAAAAGGTAGAGTACAAGCTGAAGTTAGTCCGTACATTTTTTATCAGTGATTTACGTTACCGGATGCGAAAGCATCAACAAGAGTTTCGCAGAGTGCCTGATTTTGAAAATCCACAAAGCCTGAATGAGAAGATAAATAACAGAATGATCTTCGAAAGAGACCCTTTCTTTACTATGCTGGCGGATAAAATTGCAGTCCGGGAGTACGTGAAAAAGAAAATTGGAGACGATTATCTCGTCCCGCTTTTAGGGGTCTTTGAGAGGGCTGAACTTATTGATTTATCTCATCTTCCTGAGCGGTTTGTATTGAAATGTAGTCATGACAGTGGCAGCGCGATTATCTGCAAAAATAAACATCAGTTCGATGAGCGGGCAGCAAAGAAAAAGCTTAATGATCATCTTAATCGGAATATGTATTATGTCACGCGTGAATGGCACTACAAGGATATCAAGCCTTATATAATCTGTGAAAAATTTATCGATGTCTTCGGGGGGAAACCCTTACATCTTATTCCTGAAGTCTATCGCGTTCATTGTTTTTCAGGTAAAGCACATATTACCGAAGCTGATTTTACTGATGCCATGAATAATGAGTATGTCAATGTTTATGACCCGCACTGGAAAATTCTTCCGCTCACCATGGGTTACAATAACTCCCCGCATGAAATCGCTGAGCCTGTTCTTTATCGCCACATGATCGGCCTTGCGGAAAAGCTGGCGGAAGGTATCGCTTATTGCCGGGTGGATTTTATTGCCGATGCAAGCCAGATTTATTTTAGTGAGATAACCCTCACGCCATGCAACGGAAGGATACAGATTTCCCCCGTGCACTGGGATTATTTTCTGGGGGAGTTGTGGGTGTGACTTTTCGGTTTAATTATGCAGTATTACATTTTTGCTTAGAAAAAACCCAGTGCATGTCTGAAATATCCTGAGAATGAGGGCGGCGATAATATCATAAATACGCAATAGTAGGCGAAAATATAAAACAAAATGATCAAAACCAGCATGGCGATATCTCCTTTCATCCGGGTCGCCTTTAGTATAGGAGAGTAGAAGGATTGACGTATAAAAAGTCGCCATTTAGGACGACTTTTCATACGTTCATGTTCAGTCCATCAGAAGGTATAAAGCACACCAAAATTGTAAGTTGTACCACCGCGCTTAACCACAATCGGGCTGTTACCCGCTTTGTCGTCCAGCCAGGTGTAATCGGCACTGACAACGCCGCCCCAGTGCGACGTGAACTGATGACTCCAGGTCAGGCTGCTGTCTACGCCATAGAACCCCCCGGCGGACTGATAAGGTGCGAAATTAGTGCGGTCGCTTTGTTCGCGGCTCACGCCATAAAAGGTGTTCATATAGCGCCGGTCGCCAAAGAGCGCCGCCGACTGAAGCGCGACAGTGTCGGTGTCGTTTTGTACCGGCAGTACCGTGACGGAAGTCTGATAATGTACACCTTGCCCGTCTGTCAGTGGCAGAGTGGCTTTGCCTTCAAAAGACAACCACGGTGTTGCTGACCAACCCACCGCGAGCGCGGTATTCATGGTCGCATCGATATTTCCCATGCCTTTGAGTTTATTCGAGCCATCCCGCCAGGTGGAATTTCTGTCTGTCCGCCCCAGGCTATATCCCAGCGTATGCTCCAGATACAGGCCGTTATCCGTCTGCAGGTCATAACCCACACCTTTCAGCGAATCGAAGAAAAAGGCGCCATCGCGCGCCTGAATGACCGGCGCAACCAGCCAGTGGCGCTGATCGGAACCGCTGTAGCGCGGCGCGCTTTGTGCGCCCATGCCGACGGTAAAGGTTGGCGCAGGCGGAGTGTTGTCGGCCATTGCCTGCAGCACTGTGGCGGACAGGCTGAAACAGGTCATCTGCAGCATTAGTTTTCTGGATATCATTGTGATTCCTCATCACCCAAACATATGGTTCGTAGCGGATTGCAGCCGCGTCTGAAACCCGAAGTATGAAGAGGCCGTGTCAATAAACTGTCGGGGAATTATGAAGAAACCGTCAAGACGCCCCCTGTGCAGGCAAAGCAGATCCTGATTGTGGAGAATGACGCCGATGTGACGGACATTTCCGGGGCGCATTTAAACGCTGCACATGTGCTGTCGCTGTGCCGGTCAGCAATCTTGCAAAAAAGTGTTCATCTTGACGGTTCCTTGATGAAATATTACGGGAATCTGGACAGTGATTGGATTGAATAGCGATATCTCAATTCAGGAAGACTGTCATGGCTGTTACCTTCACCGATTATGCGCGGCATGCTGTTCGCCATTTATCCGCCTCCGGCCGGATACTTCCCTTCATTCCTGCTGCCTGTCTGGCCATTATTGTTATGGTGCTGATAGGTTGTGGTGACAAAACCCATAAACAAACTCCTCCGGTCAGGCCGGTACGGGCAATTCTCGCACCGTCCCCGGTCGCGGTGGGTTCTCTGATTCAAACGGGTGAAATACGCGCCCATGAAGAGGTTACGCTCGGGTTCCGGCTGGACGGGCGCATTCTGACGCGGCAGGCCGAGGTGGGAGATCGTGTGATCGCAGGTCAGGTTCTCGCCACACAAGAAAGCGATACCAGCCGCAACCAGCTCAGCAGTGCGCAGGCCGATCTGAACAGTGCCCGCGCGGCAGAGCAGGTGGCCGCACTCAATCTCAGGCGTATGCAGTTACTGATGCCTTCGGGGGCTATTGCCCGATCGCAGCTTGATAGTGCCCAGGCTGACTGGCAGGCCGCCCGTGCGAAGCGTCAGAGCAGTGAAGATGCGCTCAAAAATGCGCAGGAAAATGTGTCCTGGACAAAACTCATTGCTCCGGCTGACGGGGTGATCACCCAGGTCAGCGCGTCGGCAGGACAAGTGGTCAGTGCCGGACAGTCTGTGATCACCCTGGCCAGTGGCAGCATTCGCGATGCCGTATTTGATGTGGCCGATCCTCAGTCTGTTCCTCAGCAAGCTGACAGCCTGTTTAATGTATCGCTACTTTCGGCCCCTTCCGTAGTGGCCCAGGGGCATTTCCGCGACGTCAGCCCGCAGGCCGATCCGCAAACCCGTACCTGGCGTCTGCGCATCACCCTGGATAACCCGCCACCGGCCATGGCACTCGGTGCCAGTGTTCAACTTACACTTAACGCGTCAGGTCCGCTTTTGATAGCACTGCCTGCCTCTGCGTTGACCCGTACCGGGAATAAACCGGCCGTTTTTGTTGTGGATGAGAAAACACAGTTGTTGCATTTAAGGCCAGTCGTTATCGGGTGTTACAGTACCTCTGAAATATTTATATCTGCCGGTATCCGCTCTGGCGAAAGGGTGGTCATTGCGGGTGTCAGTAAACTTCGAGACGGTGAAAAAGTTATCCCCGGGGAGGACAGCGAATGAAAATGTCTTCCCCGGTCGGGGCTTTCAACCTTTCAGCCTGGGCGCTGAATCATCAGTCGCTGATCGCCTTTTTTATGTTGCTGTTAATGGCGGCGGGTATCATCAGCTATGAGCAACTCCCCCGGAATGAAGACCCGGCGTTTACCATTAAAACTGCCGTGGTGTCTGCGAGCTGGCCGGGTGCAAGCGTGGAGGACACGGTTAATCTGGTCACCGATACGCTGGAGAAAAAACTGCAAGAAACGCCTTATCTTGACTTTGTCCAAAGTGAAACCCATGCAGGGCAATCAGTTATTTTTGTGAACCTTCGCGATGACACGCCCCCTTCAGAAGTCGCGGGTATCTGGTATCAGGTGCGTAAAAAGATGCAGGATATTGCGCCGTCACTGCCAGCGGGTGTGCAGGGCCCGGCGGTGAATGACGAATTTGATGACACATTTGGCACCATTTATGGCTTTACTGCAGAAGGTTTCACGCCGCGTGAGCTTCGTGACAGGGTCGATGATATCAGCCGCAGTCTGATGTCGTTGCCGGATATGGGGAAGATCAATCTGCTGGGTGTGCAGGAGGAGAATATTGTCCTCGCATTCTCACCGGCGCAGCTGGCGGGAATGGGACTGGATTTGCAACAAATCACCGATGCGCTGAAGGCGCAAAATGCGGTTGAACCTTCAGGCGTCTTGCGAAGCGATCGTGAAAACATTGCCTTGCGGGTGAGCGGCGCACTGACATCAGAGCAAAGTTTACGTGCCGTGACGCTGCATATTGCCGGGCGCTACATTCCGCTGACGGATATCGCGACCATTAGCCGCCAGGATGCCGAGCCTCCGTCACCGGCATTCCGGGTCAACGGTCAGCCTGCTATCGGTCTTGCCATATCCATGGCTTCTACCGGCAATATGCTTTCTTTCGGCAAGGCGCTCAATGACCGGATGGCTGCTATTGGCGCGCAGCTCCCGCATGGTATTGAAATGGTTAAAGTCGCGGATCAGTCGACAGTGGTTTCGCAGGCTGTAAGCGGATTTATCCGTGTATTAATTGAGGCTGTGGTCATTGTGCTGGCAGTGTCCTTCGTCTCATTAGGCACCCGTGCCGGGCTGGTGGTGGCTGCGGCGATCCCCATCGTGCTGGCGATGACGTTTATCGGCATGATGCTGGCGGGCATAGGCTTACAACGTATTTCACTGGGGGCGTTAATCATTGCCCTGGGGTTGCTGGTGGATGATGCCATGATCACCGTCGAGGCAATGGTATCCCGCATTGAGGCCGGTGATTCTAAATGGCGGGCAGCAACTTACGCGTTCGAAACCACGGCTTTCCCGATGCTGACCGGCACGCTGGTGATGATAGCGGGCTTTATTCCGGTAGGTTTTGCCGCCTCAAGTGCGGGAGAGTATTGCTATTCTCTCTTCGCCGTGGTGCTGATTGCGCTTTTATGTTCCTGGGTAGTGGCCATCCTTTTTTCACCGCTGATCGGAACCTGGCTGTTACCTGAGAAACTGGCATCACACGCTGAAAAACAGGGCAGACTGATGCGTTTCTATCAGCGTCTGCTGAATCAGGTTTTGCGAAGACGCGTGGCGACTCTCAGTCTTGCCTGCCTTTTGTTAGGGCTTGCCGCTTATGCGACCACGTTTATGCAGGGCGAGTTTTTCCCTGCGTCTGATCGCCCGGAACTGCTGGTCAGCCTCACGCTTCCCGGCAATGCTTCTCAAAGCGACACGGCGCGCCAGGCGGAGCGGCTGGAGCACGCCTTGAAAAACAATCCGAATATTGACCACTTTTCTACGTATGTGGGGTCAGGCGCGGTGCGTTTTTATCTGCCGATGGACGTATTACTCAATGATGAGAACACGGCACAGCTGGTCATTGTCGCCAAAAGTCTGGAGGACAGGGATAAGTTACGTGCGCAACTGGAAACGGTTTTGGCCCGGGATTTCAGTGATATCACCACACGCGTTTCGCCGCTGGAGCTGGGTCCGCCGGTCGGCTGGCCGGTAAAATATCGCGTCAGCGGACCGGATTATGCAAAGGTCAGGCAGATTGCGCAGCAACTTGCCAGCGTTCTCGGAAACAGTCCCGAAACCCGTGAAGTTAACCTGACCGCCGGTGAACCCGAGCGGGTCATCACGTTACAGGTGAATCAGACTGCGGCACGGGCGGCGGGCGTTTCCTCCGAAAGTCTCGCCACGTTGCTTAACACAGTCTGGTCAGGCAGCGTTGTCACCACTGTCAGGGATAAAAACCGGCTGATTGATGTTGTTCTGCGGGGGAATAAGCGCGAACGTCAGGATTTGACCACACTGTCCGGGTTGATGATCACCACGGCAAACGGGCAGAAAATCCCTCTCAGCCAGGTGGCGACACCGGTCTGGGGAATCGATGATCCGGTTATCTGGCGTCGGCAACGCTTGCCGTTTATCACGGTACAGACGGATTTAGCCGCAGGTCTGCGGGCAGAGGCTGTTTCTCAGCAACTCTCTCCTCTGGTCTCACGTATCAGGGCAAGCTTACCGCCGGAGTATACGATAGAGGAGGGCGGTGTGGTGGCCGAGTCGGACAAAGGCAACAGCTCGGTGTTCGCGGTGCTGCCGGTCACGCTGTTTGTTATGCTGATTTTGCTGATGGTCCAGTTACAGCGCTTCTCCCGCATGCTTCTCGCGTTGTTCATGGCGCCATTCGGACTGATTGGCATTGTGCTGGCGATGTTGCCGACAGGGACGCCGATGGGTTTTGTTGCATTGCTCGGTATCATCGCATTGGCAGGCATGATTATCCGCAACGCGGTGATCCTGATCAGCGAAGTGGACAATAACGTCAGGGAGGGGCTTGACCGCGATGACGCCATCAAAGCGGCGGCACAACATCGTTCCCGGCCTATATTGCTCACCGCTTGCGCTGCCATACTGGGAATGATCCCGATTGCGGAGCAGGTTTTTTGGGGACCCATGGCCTATGCGATTATCGGCGGACTCATTGTTGCCACTTTTGTCACACTGACGGTATTACCCGCTTCGCTGAGCATTATTATGCAGTTTGAAAAGAACAGCGATAATGCAAAGTTAAACTAAGCTGATGAACTTCAGTTACGTAACAGTAGAACTCACTGTCGTACAGAGAAGGAGCCAGCCTGCGAGGTCTGGCTGTAACCTGTTCACGATAATGTTAGTTCTGTGCAATGCTCAGGCAGGTGAATATCTGCCTGAAATCATTCCAAGCCAGGCTGTAAGTTCATTATTGAAAGAAAGCATTAGGGTGAAAAGTATAACTAATAACAAGAGGTTAGAGGATGTCTCCAAAAGCCGTGTTTTTTGACTTAGATAATACGCTTACTCATCGAGCTTTGAGTGTTGCCCGGTATGCAGAGATATTTTATTTGGCCTTTCGTAACCAACTTAAAGAAAAAAATGCAGATAATATTAATGCGATTATCACTCGTGAGGATAACGGCGGTTACCTTCCTGAAAACTCGCCATTTTCCTCAATCCGCGAGGCAGTAAGCCAAACATTAGCTTCAGAGCTACGATGGATAGACCCCCAACAGGGTAAGACAGTCCTGGAACATTGGGTCAATCACTTCCCTTCAGCGGCTATTCTTATGCCTGGTGCCAATGAACTGATTGATGAACTTATTAGGCATGGTATCGCTATTGGCGTCATATCAAATGGCGCTGAGTGGTCACGCAATAAAACGTTAGAAGCCCTTTCTCTTTCAGAAAAAATAGGCGTAATGCTCTGTTCTGAAAGGTTTGGCGAAAGTAAGCCCTCACCAAAAATATTTCATGCGGGAGCAAATCGGCTAGGTTTACGTCCAGATCAGTGCTGGTATGTGGGCGATCATCCAGTTAATGATTATCAGGGAGCTAAAAATGCTGGCATGAAAGCTATCTGGCTGAAAGGGTTTCATCCATGGCCGGGACGGTGGGTTGATACAGAATATTCCGTAAATTCTCTTAACGAAATCACTATGATGTTTACGCAGCATGCTTTACCTCGGCTTTGGTGAGCAGAAAAGAAAATAAGATACTATGTACCGGGCTAAAATAAAGAAGTGCATACGTATTAAAATAATAAACAAATTAAAAAGGCCTGCGGAATTAACCACAGGCCCCGGTGGGACAAAATATAGCCCTACATGATTAAGTACTAATCATTATCATGGCTATGCTGTCCACCCTTTTTGCCGGCTTCACTTGCACGTTCGCGGTCATTAGCGAAGTTACCCCCGCTTTTTTGCCCGCCTTTTTTACCGGCTTCTGATGCTTTCTCATGGTCTTCTGCAAAATTACCTGATCCACCACGATGTTCGGCCATAATATCCTCCTATCGGATTAGTACAGTTTTTTAGAGTAAGAGCATCCTGATATGAATATACAGGATGTTTTACCTGAAGAGCATGTGCTCACGTTCAATAATAATATAGTTTGTCTGGCTGTCAAAATTTTTATTTATATTTAATGGGCGGTGAGTGGGGTGTGTCTGCATATACAATCGTAACCCGCTATTCTTTAGGCGGTTTACGGAATCTGCTGTGGTTGGATATTATAATTTTGTTTAGGAAAAATCCCAAACCTATATATTAACAATTAAAACAACTATTATTAATAACTCACGTGAACAACATGACGAGGCAAATATGGCTATAACAACATTGAAAGATCTCTTTATTCACGATTTATCTGACGTTTATAGTGCTGAGCGCCAGATTACCAAGGCTTTACCTAAAATGGCGCGGGCCGCGACCGATCCCAAACTGGCTGAAGCTTTTAAACTTCACCTCGAAGAAACACAGGGCCAAATTGAACGGCTTGATCAGGTTGTGGAGTCTAATGATGATCTGCGTATAAAACGTATGAAATGTCATGCCCTGGAAGGCCTTGTGGCTGAAGCGCAGGAGTTGATCGACTCGGTCGAGAAAGGAGAAGTTCTGGACGCCGGTTTGATTGGTGCAGCTCAGAAAGTGGAGCACTATGAAATTGCTACCTACGGCACTCTGGTCGCGATGGCCAAAAAATTAGGTTATACCGACGTTGCTAAATTACTTCATGAAACGTTGGAAGAAGAAAAAAGAACCGATGAGAAACTGACCCTTCTGGCGGAGTCCGATCAGGCTTCAAAAGGCTAACTTCCGTTGGGTTGCGATCGTCCGGATGATTGTTTTATTCCTCTGTTTATAAGGAGTTTATTATGGCCACTTCAGAAGCGTATGAGAATTACATTGACTGGGTGAGGGATGCTCACGCCATGGAACAACAAGCCGAAACGATGTTATCAAAAATGGCGGATCGGTTAGAACACTACCCGGTTCTTCAGCAAAGAATTAAGCAGCATATTACCGAAACGCAGGGGCAACAGCGACTGGTTGAGGGTGTTTTAAACAACCTTGATACCTCGCGCTCCGTGCTGAAGGATACGGCCGGTAAAATGTCGGCGATGGGTCAGGTCTTTGGCGGTATGTTTGCCAGCGACGAAGTCATCAAGGGCGGGATCAGCGGTTACGTCTTTGAACATTTTGAAATTGCCTCCTACAGTGCCCTGATTGCGGCGGCTGAACATGTGGGCGATCTCGAAGGTGCCCGCGTGTTCCGGGAAATTAAAATTCAGGAAGAAGAAATGGCTAAGTGGTTAGCGGAACATATGCCCGATCTCACCAAACAATTTTTATCCCGTGAAGAAGACCCGGACGCAGAAGCGAAACGCTGAAGCTGAAGATGACTTTGGTAACATCGGGCCCCGATTTCGGGGCTCGTTGCGTATCATCTGCGATTTATCGCCCGTTCACTTACTGAACTTGTCAGGCAATTCCTCCACCCGCGACGCCAGCCTTTCCAGAGCGAAAATTGAGGCCTGCAGGATCACCGCTTCACAATCCCCGTCGAAATGTCTGACCTCTTGTTGTTGACTACCCGGCCCGAAATACCAGCCAAACCAGACGGTGCCTGCCGGTGTCCCGTCTTTTCCCCCTTCCGGCCCGGCGTAGCCACTGACAGATACGCCGGTGTCTGTACCCGCCACTTCGCAAGCGCCTTGCGCCATTTCTTTTACGGTCTGGGCGCTGACGGCGGTGAATTTTGTCAGGGTGTCGGCACTGACATGAAGAAGCTGATTCTTGGCCCGATCATCATAGGTAATAAAGCCGCTTGCATAGGGGACGCCATCGTCTGAGGCGGCGCACAATGCCATACTGATCATGCCTGCCGTGCAGGATTCGGCGCTCGACAGGGTAAGGTTTCTCTTCTTCAGTGACTGAACGGCTCTTTTCGCCGCATTTAAGAGCGTCTCATCCATTGCGGTTCTCCTTTACATGATGAAGGCTTAAAGAGGGTCCTAACGGCTGTTACCCGTCAATTTCCCTGCGAATGTGATCGTTTTTCTTCTGTCGCTTTTGATTCATCATAATTGTGGGGGGCGGTATAAGTTGACTGGAAAGACAGAAAAAGATTAAGCAAAATAAAAAGGCAGGGATCAAATGCTGATTTCTTAATAAAAAATTTATAACTCGTCAAATCAAAAATAATACCAGTTCGCATGACCGATTATTTGTATGGTTAATCTCTGTTGAATATATTTGTGTATGACACTTCCTTGTATCAGCTTTTTTAAAGCATGGCTCAGTATGTTATATTAATAATATAATGGACATAAAAATCGACTCCTTCGATAAGATTTATCTTATTTAATCCAACTCATTAAATAATATTAATGCATAACTTTAAGTATTTACTAACTTAAGATACAGATGGGTCAAAATAGAGATTAACCCTATGAAATTTCCCTCGGAGTCTCTATTTTTTTAAATACATAACCTATAGGTCAGCGCGGGAGGCTGGAGATGAATTTTTTGGGCTGGATGACTGCGACTGGCATTCTTCTGCTTATTATGTCGATGCTGACGGGCTGGTTAAACAGAACGCCTGTACCTATGTTCGGTCTTTATTTAGTGGTCGGTATTGCCTGTGGCCAATGGGGGCTGGGGCTGGTTAATCCCGATATTTTCTCGCATACCACCATGATCAGCCGGGCGACTGAAATTGCTATGGTGACATCATTATTTACCGCTAAAGTTATTCAAAGAACGGTTCGGGATATCATTTAAAACAGAGAGTGAAGCGATGAACAGTGACTGGTATAAAAATGCCATTATTTATCAGGTGGATACCGCTTATTTTTTTGATGCCAACAACGACGGAATTGGTGATATCAGCGGGATACTCAAACACCTTGATTACATTCGTGGCCTGGGGGCCAATGCACTTTGGCTGACACCTTTTTATCTGACCCCTTTCAGAGATGACGGATACGACGTAAAGGATCACCTCACGGTAGATCCGCGTTTTGGTGATATCGCCGATATGGTGATGCTGCTTGAACAGGCAGAAGAAATGGGACTGCGGGTGATCGTTGAATTAGTTTTACAGCACACGTCAAGCGAACATCGATGGTTTCAGGAAGCCCGAAAAGATCGTCACTCGCCGTACCGGAATTATTATATCTGGGCAGATGAGCCTCCTGAAAATGACGATCCCCCGATGTTTCCCGGGGTAGAGAAGAGCGTCTGGAGCTGGGATGAGACTGCGCAGCAGTATTATCGACATATGTTTTACCATGATGAGCCGGACTTAAATCTGGCTTGTCCCGCCGTGATAAATGAAATTGAGCGGGTGATCCTGTACTGGCTCCGGCTGGGTGTTTCCGGATTCAGGCTTGATGCCGCTTCGCACCTGATAAAACAAGCCGGAAAAGGAGATGTCAAAAAAGGTCTCGGGTTACTGAATCATTTACGAAATTTTGTCGCCGTCCGGCACCTCGAAACTATTTTATTGGGCGAGGTTGATGTTCCGCCACAACACTATAACGACTATTTTGGCGATAATGATCGCCTGCATATGTTACTGAGTTTCTCACTAAACAAGGCTATGTTTCTTTCCTTCGCACATAAAGATGCCCGCCCCTTGGTTAAGGCGTTGGATGATATTCCCACCCCACCGGCAAGGGCCTGTCTGGCTAACTGGTTGCGTAACCATGATGAACTGGATCTGGCGGGATTAAGCCCGGCAGAACGACGTGATGTTATAAAAGAATTTGGTCCTGAACAGGATACGCATATCTATCAGCGCGGACTGAGACGACGCTTAGCTTCAATGTTTGAAAATGATACAGCAAAAATTGCTATGGCATATTCGGTGTTATTTTCATTACCGGGCACACCTATTATTCGCTATGGTGATGAAATTGGCATGAGCGAGAATCTGTCCCTGAACGAGCGGAATGCTGTAAGAACACCCATGCAGTGGGACACCACCCGGAATGCCGGTTTTTCTCAAGCTGAACGCGATAAACTGATCGCACCAGTGATGGTAAGAGGACCCAACCGTTACCGGCTTGTGAACGTCAGTAAATCACAAATTCAAAACCATTCACTGCTGCATCTTGTCAGCAACATGGCCCGGACGCGGCTAGGGTGCAAAGAAATAGGGTCCGGTACTCATAAAATCATCGACATGAAAATGCCCTCACTTTTTGCCATTCGTTATGACTATGACGGGGATGCTTTGCTGATGATTACCAATTTAAGCGATAAAAAAGTGCAGGTTGAGCTAAACGAGCCAGAAATTATGATGCTCACCGAACTGCTTGCCGATGAAGAATATGCTAAGTCAGGACTATTGAAAGCAACAGACAGGTTTCCGGTCAATGGCTACGGCTACCGCTGGTTTACGGTCAAATACACTCGTGAGTGAATGCAAGGTATGCAATACCGAATTACTTTTTCCTGCCGCTTTTTCGCCATAATAGGGCACAAAAAACGGCGCTAAACATTGTCAGCGCCACTTTACCCGTTCGCGCGGGATCGATGGCAATAACACTGTCCTTCGCTTCACCGCTGAACTTTCCCTTGCTTCTGTGATGACCTTCAACGGGAATATAGAGATTATCTGCTGCATTTATCGGCTGAAGTTCAGCCTGCATTTGTCCACCCCATGCCTTTTTGGACATCAGCTTATCCAGCCATCCGGGGAAGAAGATATTGCCAATAATGGACTGGACAGTGGATAGCCCGACCCATAATTCCCGTGGGGCTAAAAGAGAAGCTTTATACACGGCCTCTGCTATCGCTTCCGGTTGGTAAACAGGTGCCACCGGGCGGGTGGCACGGGGCAGCTTATTACGCGACCATTCAAACTGCGGCGTATTGACGGCAGGAAGATGAACCATCGTCAGCCTGATATGTGACCTAGAATGAATAAGCTCTGAACGCAGTGCGTCAGTAAATCCCCGTATAGCGGCTTTCGCACCACAATAGGCAGATTGCAGAGGAACAGATCGATACGCCAGGGCTGAGCCAATTTGAATAATATGTCCGACGTTTTGAGATGACATAATTTTTAATGCCTCCCGCGTGCCATTAATGACACCGTGATATGTCACATCTGTGACACGTTGATATTCTGATGGGCTCATTTCAGCAAAAGGGGAGATGACCGTACACATGGCGGCGTTGATCCAGACATTCACAGGCCCCAGGGCGTTGACAATCTGAGTCGCAGCCTCTTCCATCTGACGCGTATCGGCAACATCTGCACTCATCCCGAACGCCCGGACGCCTGCAGATTCTATTTCTTTGATTGTTGCTGTGAGACCTTTCTGGCTGCGGGCAATGACAGCCACGTCATAACCATGCTGCGCAAAGCATAATGCTGTGGCTCTCCCCACACCCGCAGTCCCTCCGGTAACCACAACTAAAGGCATAAATCCCCTCCTGCTATTTTATTTCTGACGTCGTTTATCAGCGCCTGCGGATCCAGGCGCTGATCATGAAGGTCAGGTTTTAGGCTTGATGATATCTGGCTTAGTGTTTTCAATCGGACCGGTGGAACCCAGTTCAGCGCCCGTGACAGGGTTTATCGACGGGTCAGACTGGGTACGTGCTTTCATCGCATCCAGCTGGGACTGCTGTGCTGCATCCAGGCTGACCGAGGCTTCACCCGTTCCGCCATCAACCGCAGGCTGAGGCTGGTCAACATACTCGAATGTCTTATCAGAATTCCAGCTACCACGGACAGTGCCACCTTCTGACATGTTGTAATAGACCTGAGAAAATTGTGGCAGCGGCGGTAATTTGCCCGGCGGGAAATTATCCTGGATCGCGTATAACGCTTTTTCAAAGGACTGCTGATGCGCGACTTCACGGGTCATAAGAAAACTGAGCGCGTCTTTAATCCCCGGATCGTCTGTTACATTGATTAAGCGTTCATAAACGATTTTTGCGCGGGCTTCCGCCGCAATGTTTGAACGCAGATCCGCTGTAGGTTCGCCGATGGTGTCAATGTAAGCAGCACTCCACGGCACGCCGGCAGAGTTAACCAGTGCGGGACCGCCGCCATACAGCAGAGAGGTAATATGGCTATCATTCCCTCCACCGGTGAGAGAACGATAAAGGTCTGCCTCTTTTTCGGTCCCTTCAGCCAGCTCACCTTTTGCGCCTTTGTTCAGCATACCGACAATAGTACCGATAATTTCCAGATGACTGAGCTCTTCGGTGGCAATGTCGAGTAAAAGATCCTTCCTGCCCGGATCGTCATCTCCAATCCCCTGCGTGAAGTAGCGGCAGGCTGCCGCCAGCTCTCCCTGAGGACCGCCAAATTGCTCGAGTAATAAATTTGCTAAGCCGGGATTCGGCCCTGCGACACGAACCGTATATTGCAACTGCTTGATATGTTTAAACATGAAGTTTCCTCATTCAAATCGATGAAATATGGGTTGAGCAAATTAAGCCTAGAAAAGGAAAGGGAGATTAACCATAAATAAGGGAGGGATATGAGTATCTGATAACACGTTTAGGATTTTTCTGCATTGAGCAGTTAAAGAGGAAAACTGATCGCCTCAATAACCCTTTCTTTGAAGAGCTTCCCCTGGTCTTATCAGCCACAGAATGTTAATTACACGTATTAAAAGGTGGGAATTAATTTTCAGATCGACTGTTTCAGGATTTCAGCAATATGCCACACATCCAGATTCCCCTGCGCTGCAGCGACAGTCAACTCTTCATGGTCTGGAGAAAACCGAAGAGAAATCCCGTTACGGCGCAGGAACAAAACTGTTGATGCAAATGCCGTTCTTTTATTTGCGTCATTGAAACAATGTCCCCGCGCTATGGCCAGAAGGTATGCAGCAGCCAGAATGTATATATCATTCTCGCCTTCATAAATGTGGCGGTTTAAAATTCGGGTTGCCATACTGTCTATCCGGCCAGGATCGGCATAGCCTGCAAGACCTCCGTAAGCTGCAATCATACGTTCGTGAATACTGATGATGTCTTTACTGGAAAGAAAATAAATCATCGGTTTTTGAGTGCTTCAAGCGTTTGGCCATGTTCAGTAAACAACCAGTCAAAATCCGATTCCGCCTGTATTTTTTGCATTTTTTCATATTGCTCAGCATCAATGACAATGACAGGTTTTGCGGACCGGCGTGTGATCATGATAGGTTCACCGCCGGACACGCCATCAAGGACCGCTGCCAGTTCATTTCGGGCCGTTGTAAAATTTATCGCTTGCATCGTTATCACCTCAATGAAATGTACACCCCAGTTGTACAACTCAATGTACATTTAAAAATGGTATTTTTCAACGCCGCACTCATGACTATTCACACGCATGATTATGAATAAGTAAGGATCACTATGTTCAGTAAAGCACAGCGGGTTGCCTTTCCTGCACTGGTTATCTCGGTATTTTTGCTTACCGGCTGTCCTCCCGCAGCTGAATTCACTCAATGGGAACGTCCTTCTACGACGGAAGAGGGGGTAAAAGCCGCGATGACACAATGTGGTGATCCGGTTGGCTATACACTGAATAACCTGCCCAGAAATGAGCAGGCACTGCAATTCCTTTGTATGCAGCGTTTGGGTTTTACACGTAAGGACGGGTTTGATTTTTGTGAGGTGATGGGAAAACTTCCCGCCTGCGTTGAAAAAAAACAGGGACATCCGCTCAGTCAGTCCCAGCTCGAAGCGCTGCCGTTTGAAGCTGATGAAGGTTTCTATCCGATTAAACCGGATTCCAGCCGGTATGAGGACATGCAGGTCACCTGGCGTAAGGTGGGCGCGCCAGGGGGAGGATTGTCGACGCAAGTTGCCAATGATCGGGAAGCGCTGCCTGTGATGTACGCCTGCGGTTATCCAAAACCGCTCGGGTCGAATCTGGCAGTCGCCAGCATTGGACGCACAGCAAAAACCCAACGCTGCATGATTGATCATGGCTTTGAACCGAAGAACAAAATGATGCTGGTTTGCCGGCCTTACCCGCAGGTGACGGGATGTGAAAATTTATTGAAATATTCATCCGCATTAAATGAAGTCTCTCCGCGCGCATAGTAACTATCTGCAGTAAGCAGTCTGAACCTGCGCCTCCATCGCTATGATTCGATGCTTCACTCAGAATGCTGTTTCCAGTGAGTCTGTGACGCAATATTCATCATCTACCAATGGCAAATACCGCCATTTATCGAACGCGGTACAGGGATGTGAAATACCACAGCCCACCCAATCACCAGGCTTTAATGTATCCTCATCCGACAGCAACAAATATGCATGTTGATCGTTCACCTCGCGGATACGCATGCCAGAAGCCGCACGAGGGGCGCTGCCATCAACATTGCGCACCCACAGCGGATTCGGCAGGTCCTGGTCAAAGGGCACATCACGGCGTCCAAAATCAACAAACGCCAGCCCTGGCTCGGGGCGAGATAACACCCGCCCCCAGATTTCCAGCGCTGCCTCAAAATGATACCGGGCATCAGGTTGGGAAAACGGGGCGATGCGGGCATATAACCCGTTATCGTGTGCCATATAGGCACCCGATCGGATCAGCGGTGTGATCGGTAGCGACAGCCGGGCTTCGGTAAAACAGGTACTGACCACATCAAACCAGGCACCGCCACCGGCGCTGAGAATAATGGTGTCGCTGCTGAACAGCTGCTTCTCGGCCAGCAGCGCAGCGGTGGCGATCAGCATCTGACAATAATCTTGCACCCTGGCGATACCGGTGGCGTCACGCTCCGCCCCCAGCGCACCTTCATAACCCGCTACGCCGACCATTTGCAGGGCAGGGCAGGCAGCGATCGCGGTCGCGATCTCCAGCGCTTCGCGCTGGGTACGGCAGCCGGTACGTCCGCCACTGACGGACATCTCCAGCAGTACCGCAATGCGGCTGTCGCTGAGATGTTGCTCCAGCAAACGAACTCCTTGCATTGAATCGACGTAGCAAAGAAAGCCATGGTCGGGATGCTGCTTTTGCCATTCGCCTATCCAGTGAATACCGGCGGGGTCGACCAGCTGATTAGCGAGAAATACGTTGCGAATACCAAACTGGCGCAGCGCCCGTACCTGCGCCGGGGTGGCAGCGCTCAATCCCCAGGCACCGCCTTCAGTGACGGCACGACGCAGGATCGCCGGAGACATTGAGGTCTTGCCGTGTGCCGCCAGCATCACGCCCTGTTCATGACAAAAATCTGCCAACTGACGCAGATTATTTTCCAGCGCCGATTGCTTCATCAGCATCAGCGGGGAAAACACCATGTTGCTGGCAAATATCGGCGTGCCAGTCGGTAACGGCGCATCGCCGCGGCCTGCAACAGATTTAAAGCGTGGCGCGGGTTGGATCGCATCCAGCAGACCATCTGCCATCAGCGGAAAATGAATTGACATAGCGCCTCCAATTAATGCTCAAGCACACGTGACAAAAATTGCTGAGTGCGGGGATTCTGTGGATGAACGAAAATCTGCTCAGGCGATCCCTGTTCAGCAATTACACCCTGATCCATAAACACCACGCGGTCAGCGGTTTTGCGCGCAAAACCCATCTCGTGCGTGACCACGACCATCGTCATACCTTCACGCGCCAGGCTGCGCATCACCTCCATCACTTCGCCGACCAGTTCGGGATCGAGCGCCGAAGTTGCTTCATCAAAAAACATAATTTTAGGTTCAACCGCCAGCGCCCTGGCAATGGCTACGCGCTGTTGTTGTCCACCTGACAGCTGCGCTGGATAATAGTGTGCGCGCTCAGCCAGACCGACGCGGGTCAGGGCTGCCATGCCGCGTTTATTCGCTTCGGCTTCAGACAGTTTCTGCGCTTTAATCAGCGCCAGTGTCACGTTACCGAGCGCGGTTTTGTGGGGAAACAGGTTGAACTGCTGGAACACCATCCCGACATGACCACAAATTTCCCGGTTGCGTTTATTGTCGTGCAGCGGCACATCGTTGACCCAGATTTCCCCCCCATCGGCTGTTTCCAGTCCGCTCATAATGCGCAGTACGGTACTTTTTCCTGAACCCGATGCGCCAATCAGCACCAGCACTTCGCCGGGCGAAACATCAAGGCTGATCTCTTTCAGTACCTGAGTGGTACCAAACGATTTAGTAATACGGCTCAGCGTAATGGCGGATTTGCTCATGATAACTGACTCCTGGTTTGATGATGTTGTACCCAACGGGAAAGCGGAAAACACACAACGAAGTACAGCACGGCCACCAGACCGTAGATCACCACCGGCTGGCCAATGCGATCGACAATGGCCTGCCCCTGATGCATTAGCTCAGACATGCCGATCATGCTGACGATCGACGTATCCTTAATCAGAGAAAGATACTGGCCCACCAGCGGCGGCAGCACAATGCCGCGTGTCTGTGGCAGGATCACGCTAAAAAAGGTCTGGTATTTAGACAGGCCGAGGATCCACGAGACTTCCGATTGTCCTTTCGGCACCGCTTCGATCCCGGCACGAAACACTTCAGCGATATACGCGCCCTGATAAATGCTCAGACCCAGTATCCCGGCAGCAAACAGATTGATTTCATAGCCGAAATACGCCACGCCGAAGTAGATAAACATCAGGGTGATCAATACCGGGGTTCCGCGAAAAAGCTCGGTATATAACACGGCAACTTGTTGTGCGACTGGCAAACGGCTGGTTCGCAGCACGGCGGTGAGCAGACCGAGTAGGGTACTGCCGATAATCGCCGCCACCGACAGAAGCAGGGTGACACCCAGCCCCTTCAGCAACAGCGGTAACGAGCTGGTGATCAGGTCGTTCATAGCGCGTTCTCCCGCTTCAGTGGGTTAGTCAGCCATTTCCTTGCCCACCAGGCGGGCTTTTTTACCCGGGTAACCAGCGGCGGATGAAACATCCGTCGTCCTGCCAGATTACCGAGCCAGGCAAACAGGTTGCTGAGCAGCAAATACACCACCGTCACCACGCTGAAAGTCTGGATATAGAGCAGGGTACGGGCGTTGATCACCGTTGCCGTGCCGGTCAGTTCGGGTAAGGCAATCGCCGACAGCAGCGAAGTACCCAGTAGCAACTGGATCAGATTATTGATAATGGCTGGCCACACCGCGCGTGCGGCCTGGGGTAACACTACGCTGAGAAACAACTGATGGCGCGGAATACCGAGGATCCACGCGGCTTCCAGCTGTCCTTTCGGCACGGACTGAATCCCGGCACGAAAGATCTCCGACAAATAAGCACCGACGTTAATGCCCAGTGCCAGCACGCCAGCAGTAAAGGCGCTCATGGTGACGCCGAGCGAGGGCAGACCGAAAAAGATAATGAAAATTTGCAGCAACACCGGCGTATTACGGATGAATTCGACATAGCAGTGACTCAGCCAGCGTAGCGGAGCTAACGCGGAAGCTTTCGCCAGTGCTGCCAGCAACCCGAGTGCGACGGCCAGCATGAAGGCGAGAAGAGTGACCTGCAGCGTGAGCCAGGCGGCGGTCAGGAAAGTCTCGCCATAACTCCACAGGGTTAGCCATTGATAACTCATGAATGGACTCCTTCCTGCGGCGTAGCAAAAGCTGCCACGCCGCAGGTGATCAGAATTGCGGGTTCAGTGGATAACGCGGTTTATCGCCAAACCATTTTTGATACAATCTGGCATTCTCACCGGAAGCGTTGATCTCAAACAGGAACTCATTCAGGTAGTTCAGCCACGCCTGGTCTCCTTGTTTCACGCCAAAAGCGTTGTACTCCAGCGGCACCAGCGCTTCGTTGGTGACGGCGAGCGTCGGATCAAGCTTGGCCTGATAAGCGAGGAAGTTGTTATCCTCGATCATCGCATCAGCCTGACCCTGTTTCACGGCAAGGATCGCTGCCTGAGAGGAATCGTATTCCTGAATTTTCACGTCGATACCCATGCTGCGCACTTCGTCACCATTGGTTGACCCTTTCACCGTCGCGATGGTTTTTCCGGCCATGTCATGCGCCGATTTGATACCGCTCTCTTTACGGACCAGCATCGCTTCGCTTGCCACCACATACGGATTGGTGAAGCCGATCTCTTTGGCGCGTTCCAGATTACGTGTGAAGTTACAGAACACCACGTCCACTTTGTTGGTTTGCAGGTTAGGGATGCGGTTGGCGCTGGTGGTGTTCACCATCTCCAGTTTCACACCCATCTCTTTCGCCAGCGCTTTCGCCAAATCGACGTCATAACCATCAGGATTGCCGTCTTTATCGTAAAAGCCGAAAGGAGCGAAACTCAGGCAATCACCCACGCGCAGCGTGCCACGTTGCAATACGGTTTGCAGCGCCGATTGAGGTGCCGCACCCGCCTCTTTTTTTTCTTCCGTGGGAGTACAACCGGCAACGGCCAGCATGACCAGCGTTCCGGCGATGATTTTTAACGAAATTGCATTCATTATTTTTCTCGCTTATTAAATGGAGACAACATGAAAAACATGAGTTATTAACGGACTGCCGTGGTGTTGGCGAATAAATAAAAATCTCAGGTAGTTATCAGATTAATAATATTATTTTCTATCGGCGCGAAAGCATTTCATATCCACTTCCACTTTGCAGTCGACGACTAAATCCTGCACGCTACAAATACGTGCCGGTGGATTTCCGGTAAATATATCGCTGAAAACTTTATTAAATGAACTGAAGTAACGTGCGTCAGTTAATACCGCTGTAACGTGAACCACATCCTCCACTGTATAACCTGCCTCACGCATAATGGACAGGCAGTTATCAAACGCCAACCGGGTCTGTTCGATGATGCCGCCTTCCACCACTTCGCCCTCGCGCATTGGTGTCTGACCCGAGATATATAGCCAGCCATCGGCCTCTACTGCTCGTGCGAACGGCAGTTTTTGCCCACCGGTACCGGTGCCGCCTTCAATACCATAACGTTTGATCGTCATGCAACACTGCTCCTTTTTGTTCTGAGAATGCCCATTTGTACGGCATGGCAGTAGTCTGGTATATCGGACTATTATCTGCAATATCGGATTGCCCAAGATTTGCACAGGTTTTTTATTTTTGCAATATGTCGTGAGGAATTTAATTTTTGTGATGCCGTCGCGATCGCAAAATAAAAATGAAAGAAGCAAGTTTCCGAATGGAAATGTTATCCCTCTCGTAATTTAAAAAAATAATCTGCACGTTATGCGCAAAAATGAGGCCCCAAAATAGAACAAGGAAATATACACTCAGCCAATAAAATTTTAATTAACGGGGATGGGTTAACGACGACTCTCGGTGTATGATGCTTTTCTTTTTTACTGTCTGGCGTGATCGCCTGACTGCATCAGGAGAATTTGCTTATGCCGGACGAGAAACTATCGCGTGCGCGCGGCGTTGACCGGGTTATCGACATTTTTCGCCAGTTGCATATCGCTCGTCAGCCCATGGCGATCCGAGATTTGATCGACGCCACCGGTGCGCCGCGTTCCAGCGTATATGAACTTGTCAGTCTGCTGAGTGAGGCTGGGCTGATTGAACTGGATGCCGACGGCGCGGTGTTCTTTGGTCGTGAAATGCACTACTACGGTGCAGATTACATGGCGCATAACGATCTCATCCGCCGTGCACATCAGTTAATGGTTGAGATAGTGGCCCGTCTTGGTGAGACGGTGCAGCTATGTATGTTGGAAGGGGATAAGTACACCGTAGTTCTGTCAGAAAGTAGTGCCCACCCCTTCAAAATCACTTCTGATATCGGGGTGCGGGTACCGATTACCTGGACGGCCACCGGCCGTCTGCTGCTCAGTAATTGGTCAGACAGTGCCATTCTCGATCTCATCCCTGAAGAAGATTATCGCCTGGCAAACGGGCAGGTCCTCGACAAGCAGGCGTTCCTCGAAGATATCCATCGTGCCGGACAACTGGGATATTGCCTGACCGAAGGTTTGTCAGAGAGTTTTACCTGCTGTATGGCAGCACCGATTCGTTCGCGTAGCGGGCAGGCGATAGCCGCTATCTGCTTTATGGTGAGTCGCGATACGCCTGAGGAGCGCCGTCAGATGTTACTGAGAGAGTTGATCGTTTTCGGGCAAAAATTGTCTGATTTCACCTGAGTCCGACGCATTTTCTTAGTCAGGTGATAACTTTCAGTTCCGTGTCATGATACGTTTTTTATGAAACAGTCATTATCAGCCATGACCCTACCCTAAAATCCTGCTCCGTTGGCGTCAGATTTGGCACGTTAGCCCTTCATTGCAGCATAGCGTTTTCGGTATTCCCCTGGGGGAATACCATTATGTTTGCGAAACACCCGTGTAAAATAGACCGGATCGCTATAGCCCACTGACGCTGCCACCTTGCTCAGCGGCAATGCCGTGGTCTGCATCAGCCATTTTGCCCGATTAATGCGCTGCATCTCGCGCCAGGCGTAAATAGTCTGCCCCAGATTGTTTTTAAACAGGTGCGCCAGCCGCGAGGGCGACAGAAAAACCATCGCGGCCAGCCTTTCAATTCTCATCTCCTGGGCGATATGTTCGTTCAGGTAATCGCAGACTGCGTTGATACGTGGGTCATGGGCATGACGGTTACTGATCGGCTGCAACTGAAAGCAGTTTATAATTAGCCGCTCCAGTGCATTCATCGCCAGCGCTTCGGAGAAAGGTACTGAGTCGTTATAGTGGCGGATTACTTCGTAAAACAGATCGCGCAGCACCAGTTGTTGCTGCGGGTCGTTGACCGTCGTTTTGCCAATGCCATGAGTGGTGTGATCCCACTTCAGCCAGTCGACCCAATAGGGCCGCGGGATAAAGTAAATCCACAGATGATCCCAGAACTCACTATGCTCATCACGCCCGTAGTGGTGGGATACGCCGGGCGGGAACAACAGCAGTTCATTTTCGCGAAACAGCAGTGCCCCGTCCCCTGCTTTGGCCCGCGCCTGGCCGCGCAGGGTCAGGTTGATGATGTAGCCCTTCATCCCCTGAGGGCGGTTAATATAGTAGTCGAGCTTCGATCCACGGCTGATGGGGGTAAAACCGGCAACTACCCAGGCGTTAAAGGTGAAGGTTTTTATCAATGGCGAGAAGTTCAAAAGCTCATTGATATCCAGTTCCATATCTTCTCCGCCGGTAGTCATGTGCCGTTAACTTTCGATGATACTAAAGTCCCAGCCTTTGAGACGCAATGGCTCACCGCAGGCCACTGTTTTACCGCTCAGCAGTTCAGTGCCTGCCGTTTCCGCGATCGCTTCCTGATTATCAGCGCTGTAGTTAAACAGGAAGTGGATATACTTGCCGTCGCGGTTACGCATCGTTCTGGCGACCAGCGGATAACGATGGATGGAGGTGCGTGAACGTAAGCTCAGCCCATCGGTCAGCGTGTCAAAAAGCTGCTGAATCAGCGATTTATGTGGCAGGAAGCCAACATACAGCGCCCGTCCTTTACCGTAATCTGCCTCAGTGGCCGCCGCGTATTCTCCCCAGGCCGGATGCTGGTAGCGCAGCAGCGTGCGGGTGCCCGGCGCAGGGGTCAGCAGTTCCATCCACAGTTCGACATTATTATGTGCACGGCAGTCGATCGCTGGCGTACAGGCAGCAACAGTTACGTCCTCAGGTAGCGTGAACTGGCTATAGGTTACGCCGCAGGCCTGACACAGGATGCCCGGCTGGGCACTGCTGCGCACCTTCACTTTCTCGTCGCTAAAACCAGACTTAAAGCCAATCAGCGCTCGCCCTCCTTGCTCAATATAGTGGTTTATGCGCGCCAGCAGACCGTCATCAGCGGCGTAGAGACCAGGAACAATAAGCGTTTTATAGCGCGAGGTTTCATCAGTTACGTCATTAATGATATCCAACGCGATATTATGATCATAGAGCGCGTCGTGGAAGCGACGGAAAATATCGTTGTAGACGTTGCCCTGAGCATTACCGGGACGAAACTGGTTAAGCGCATCCATCGCTTCGTTGCTGATCAACAGTGCGACATCATTCTCCGCGCGCAGCCCGGCAAGCTTAGGGGAGAGGCGGGCGAAATCGGCGCCGATAGTCGTCGCTTCTTGCCAGGTGGCGTTGCGCGAAAAGTCGTGGCTCAGCAAACCCTTCCAGTAGGTTTCAAAAGCGTTGTGAATGGAATGCCAGTGCCAGTAGGAAACCATCGCCGCGCCGGCGGCCACGTGGCTGAAGGCCTGCAGCCGCAACTGGCCGGGGAACGGCGTCCACTGGGCGAACCCCTGCGCCTGCGTTTCAAGAACGAAATAGTTATTTCCCCCCTTGAGTGCGCGGGTGATAGTACCGCCAAAGGCGATTTCCCGCCCGGTCAGGTGCTTCTGGCTGGGGTGATAGATATCAACCCCGGCGATATCCAGCGCCTTCGCGGCGGCAAAATGGTCAACCCGCGGCTGCACGCCAAACGAATAGCCGCGCCACTCAAAGTCAAAATTATGGGTCACGAACTGATGAGGGAGCGAGTACTCCCGCACGATCTCCGCCTGCCAGGCCAGATATTCCGTCACCTGCTGGCGCTGATAGCATGAGAAGGCGCAGGCGAGGCTGGCATTAATGGTGTTCTCAACGGGCGGGAAATCATCCCAGTTATCGATGCGGTTACTCCAGTAATCGAGGCCGAAGTCGTGATTTAGCGTGTCGAGGCTGGTGTATTTTTCGCGCAGACTGCGTACAAATCCCGTCTGCATATAATGTCCGACGTTGTCGTAGTGCTTTGTTTCGTTATCCAGTTGCCAGCCAACAATCGCCGGGTGGTGGTGCACGTGCGCCAGCAGGGTGCGGATAATCTTTTCCGCATAGCGGCGAAAATTAGGGTTAACGATATCCATAATCTGCCGTGGGCCGTACTTCTGCTGCCCCCCGGCGGTGGTAACGAGAATATCAGGGTATTTAGCGACCAGCCAGGCCGGTACCGCATAGGTGGGAGTGCCGATGATCACCGCGATACCCGCTTCGTGCATTGCGTTAAGCACACGATCGATGTGGTAAAAATTATATTCACCTTCCTGCGGCTCCAGCGTGCTCCAGGTGGATTCGGCAATACGTACGACATTGATGTTCGTTTCGCGCATCAGTGCGATATCTTTCGCCAGTCGGTCCTCCGGCATATATTCGTCGTAATAAGCGACACCGTAATATAAATCAGACATAGAGTTTACCTCATGAAGTTAGTGTGCGGCTGCGGACTGCGGGGCGAAAAATCGCGCTTTATCCAGCGTGATAAAGGAGAGCAGAGTGAAGCACAGGGCTATGCTGCCAAGCACCACGTAGCTGCTGGTGAAACCCAGGCTCTGGTACATATGGCCAATGCCGGTAGAGAGGAAAATCGAGCTGAAGCTTTTGGCGAACTGAAAGCCAATCAGATAGACGGTGGCGGAAAGCATAGGGTTAAAGTTAGCGGCGATATATTTCAGCGCAGCAACCAGCAGCACTGAACTTTCAAAGCCGTGCAGCAGTTTAATCAGGCTGATGGAGACCGGGCCGATCGCCCAGGCAGAACCGATAATGCGCAGACTCATAATTATGCCACAGTACAGCAGGGCGTTTTTAGGGCCGATTTTATTGACGAACCAGGGCGCGAAAAACATCACTACCGCATCAAGGACGATTTGCCCGGTCGTCAGGTAACCAAAGACTTCCGCACCGCGCGCCTTGCTTTCAAAGAAGTGGCTGTAATAGATAGCGAACTGCTGGTCGTAAGTTTCATAGACCGCACCGACGCCAATCATGTAGGCAGCGAAGAACCAGAATTTCTTCATCTTTAGCAGAGCGGTGGCGTCATCAAAAGTCACGGGAGAGCCTTTGCTCTGCGGTTGTGCTCCTGCATGGGTGGTGTCGACCCGGGTTTTCCAGACGACAAACAGCAGGCAGACCCCGGCAGCGCTGGCCAGCCAGAAAATCATGTTCTGATCGACGCCGTAGAGCTTGCCGGCGGCAAATGTACCTATAGCAGCACCAATCCCGCCGAACATACGCGCCCGACCAAATTCAAATCCGGAGGCGCGGCTGACCTTATCAATATAGGCTTCGCAGATGCCACAGCCAGCGCCATAGGCCATGCCTATATAAACCCCTCCAGCCAGTGCGCCGAGAATCACGTTGTACTTCAGCAGTGGGGCGAAGACATAAATCCAGTAGGGAGCAAACAGTGTAATAATGATGGCCAGCATCCACATCAGGTGTTTGCGGTAGACCAGTTTGTCGGAGATAAAGCCAAAAAGTGGTTGCACACAAACCGCGATGATAGCGGTAAATGAGTAAACCAGACCGACATCGGTATAGCTGATGCCGATGGTTTCCGTCAGCCAAAGTGACAGATAGGGATAACAGCAGCCCCAACCGATGAAGAAGAACAGGAAGAACAGGCAGCTAATTGAATAATTTTTTTTCATGATACCCTCGTTTCCTCACACACGAATCTTGATGTAGAGACGCGAGCAACGTTACCGTTTTGCGCGACGGGGAGTCATAAACGTTTCGCTACCGACCAGTAATAACCTGCTACAGCGAGACGCGCGTGAGCGGCTTCACATTATGGGGGGGACGAGAGATCCAGGTCACAGTATTCGGCGGAAGGGAGGTCAGGGGGGTGAGCCTGTTTATTTTCCCGGGAAATAGACGTCGCTGACGTAACGGGAAGCGCTACGGGTAGAAGTAAAAACGAGGGCAGCGTTATAAAAGAGAAACGAACAATAACGCTGACCGCGAATATGCCTGATATTTTACAAGCAGGGTGCAATGAAGAGATAAATCATTTTGACTTCACTGCATGCATCTTACGCCTCGCCGATAACAGGTAACCAGCACCGGCACAAACAACAAGAAACCAGGGAATAAATTCCACCAGCTTTGCATCACCGCCACCAGTGAGTAGCTGCAGATTGTTGATCGCCATGATAATGGTAACCGACATGGTAATGAGTGCGCCCATTGGTGCCCACAGCACTTGCCACGCGCTGTGGTTGTGTTTGCCAACACGCCGGAAAAACCGGATAACGGCAGCAGAGACCCCTACCTGAAGTATCAGGATCGACAAGGTCGCAATCGCGGAGCCGAAGGCGAAAATCTGGACTAACGGATCCATATTGGTGCCGCCCATTCCCATCAGCAGCAATAGTAGAATCACACTATGGGCATGGCTGGCCTTGTGCGGCGTTCCGTTGGCCGGGTGAGTTTGGCACAGTTCTTTCCAGATCAGGCCATCACGGCTGATGCTGAAGATATAACGCGAAATGTTGTTATGAAATGCCAGTGCAGCAGCAAACAGACTGGTGATCAGCAGCACGGACATGGTTTCAACGGCCCACTGACCGACATATTCGCGGGTAATATCAAAAATGAAGTTTCCAGGGTCTTTACGGGCAATCTCCACAATCTGATCAAAATTATAGGCTTGCACCAGCGACCAACTGGTAAAGCCAAAGAAAACGGTAATCATCAGCAGTGCGCAGAGGGTGGCGCGCGGCACGGTTTTATGCGGATCACGACACTCTTCGGCATAAATCGCCGTTGACTCAAAGCCGATAAATGAAGCGATACAAAAAATAAACGCAATACCGAGATTGCCGTGACTAAACACGGCCGGATCAAATGAACTGAAATTCAGTGGCCCCGGCTTTTTTATCAGCAAACTGACGTCCGTCAACAGCACAATTGCCACTTCCGCGATCATCAGCACTCCCAACAGTTTCCCCCCGACTTCTACCCGTTTAATACCGAAAATCCAGGCAATAATGGTAAACAGCATACTGAGTGCCCACCAGGGAATATGTAGCGCAAGATGCTGTGCAAGGAACTCCTGGCTAAAGAAGCCGAGCATGGAAATTATGGCTATCTGAATAGAGAGGTAGGCAATCAAGGCCAGTACTGACGCGGAGGCCCCCCAGTTTTCTCCCAGGCCTTTTGATATATAGGTATAGAAAGCTCCGGCGTCATTTACATAGCGGCTCATCGCTATGTAGCCCACAGAAAAGAGCATCAGAATAATGCAGGCCATAATATAAACGGCCGGAACACCGCCGCCATTCCCCGTAAAAATTGCCACAGGCAACCCACCAATAACCCCTGTCAGGGGGGAGGCAGCGGCAACGACAAAGAAGACCAGAGAAAATAAACCCAGGGAGTTTTTTCTTAACCCATTAATGTTACTCATCGCCAGCGCCCTATTTGTAAGTGGATATAGGACAGCATCATTTCCCAGCGGCGCCAGCGTGGGATAGAACAAATCGGACAGTCATATAGTGCAACATATGCACTTTTTTAGTGCCACCTTCTGTTAACTTGAAAATAACCTAATGGTAACTAATACGCTCGGCATGGGCGGCAAGAAGCATACGGCGCTGGAAATCAAGCGGGGTGGTACTGATCAGTTTTTTGAATTCGCGCAGGAAATGTGACTGATCACTGAAACCCAAATTCAGTGCCAGTTCGGAAAACGAGACGCTGGCACCCTGATGTAAGCTGTTCAGGGCAGACTGGCAGCGCATGATGCGGCCAAATGCCTTCGGAGACATACCGGTATCCTGGCGAAACTGTCTCTGGATGGTACGACAGGTATAGCCAGTTAATGCCTCCAGTTGCCCGACACGGAAATTGCCTTTCTGTTGCAGGATTGTGCGAATAATTGAAGCAGTCACCGTTGACGTTTTGCGTGCCAGTCGCGGCGTAAAATAGTTATTAAACAAGGTGATTTGCTGTGCAAATAACTCAGTGCGCAGGATTTGCTCGCAGGCCTGACGTGCGTCCGGAACCACGTCCAGAAAATTAAACTCGCGGTCGGTCAGATCTTCTGCCATCACATCGAGAAAATCCGGAATGACACCAGGGGCAAAGCGCACACCGAAATAGCGGTGGTTTGGGATTAACCTTGCGCTGCGCGCTTCAAGGGTGGTTCCGCATACCCGCGCCATGGGATGAATGGTATCGCAGTCAAAGACAATATCTACGCAACCATCCGGTACCGCGAGGGTCAGAGGGGCAGACGGAGATACCTCGAAACTGTAAAAATGGGAAATGGCCGAATTCTCAGCGTTCATCAGCGAATATTGTCTCGCTGCACTGAGCACAAACCACGGCTGTTCCGGATTGATAATGTTTGTACAGGACATAAGCCCCCCGCCATAACAAAGAACATTTCCTGTCTCTGCAATTCGGATGCCATATCCGGCGATCTCTTTTTCACAATGTCGCAAATATTCAATACAGCCGTTTTCCTATCCCGTAATTTTCATCGTGTCGCGAAACGATTAACAAAAATGTAACCCACCCATTAACGGAGTAACTGGCATGTCTGACGCCGCTAAAATTGATTTTATCTATCTTTCCGAGCAGGACATGATCCGTGCTGGTGTAACTGATATGACTGCCTGTGTTGACACGATGGAAAAGATGTTTGCTCTGCTATACCAGGGAGATTATCGCATGGCCGGAGCGAACAACGATTCACATGGGGCAATGGTGACTTTTCCGAACGACTCACCGTTTCCCAATATGCCTAAACCGACAGCTGAACGTCGCTTTATGGCGATGCCCGCCTATCTCGGCGGCGATTTCTGCACTGCGGGTATGAAATGGTATGGCTCTAATATCGCCAACCGGCAGAAGGGGTTACCACGATCCATTCTGATGTTTACGCTAAACGATGCGGATACTGGGGCACCACTGGCGTATATGTCGGCAAATTTGTTGTCAGCCTACCGCACGGGGGCTGTACCCGGTGTCGGCGCCCGCCATTTAGCACGTCACGATGCACAGGTGATCGGGTTGCTGGGGCCTGGCGTTATGGGGAAAACTACTGTGGCGGCGTTTATGGCTGTCTGCCCGCAGATAAACACCATCAAAGTGAAAGGCCGTGGTCAGAAGAATCTCGACAGCTTTATCGTTTGGGCCAGAAATACCTTTCCTCAGATCACCAACATCCAGGTCGTCGATAGCCTTGAACAGGTGGTGCGTGATTCGGATATCGTCACCTATTGCAGCTCAGGGGAAGTCGGCGATCCGGCAACTTATCCGTTGGTAAAACGCGAATGGGTCAAGCCTGGTGCTTTTCTCGCCATGCCGGCGCTGTGTAACCTTGACGAGGGCATGGAGCAACCCGATGTGCGTAAAGTGCTCGACAATACCGGGCTTTATCACGCCTGGTATGAAGAGGTCCCGAAACCTGCCCATCACACCATCCCCGTAATAGGCGTGCGGTTTATGGACATGCTGGCGGCCGGGAAATTGTCCGCTGACCAGTTGGAAGACATCGGCAAGATTGTTGCCGGAGATGCGCCGGGGCGCCAAAGCGATGACGAAATCATCATCATGTCAGTCGGCGGTATGCCGGTTGAGGATGTGGCCTGGGGTACTGTTGTCTATCGCAATGCGCTTGAAAAAGGGATCGGCCTCAAACTCAACCTGTGGAATGCGCCTGTACTCTTCTGAGTACCGGATAAGTCACGTATTCACCTCCAATAATCTGATCTTACAGGTACAAAATGACCCAAATTACTAAAGTAAAAACCGGCTCAAAATTTGAAGAACGGGGGAGTTATTCCCGCATTGTTGCTGTCGATAACTGGATTTTTGTCTCCAATACGGCCGGCCGGGATCCGCGTAGCAACGAAATTCCTGACGACGTGACTGAACAAACACTCCAGGTTTTTGCAAATATTGAGATGGCTCTGGCAGCGGTCGATGCCACGCTTTCCGATGTGGTTTTTTCCCGGGTATATATTCAGGATCCTAAGGATGTCGCTAGCGTGATGGAGATTATTGGTGCGAAGTTTCGTGGCATCAATCCGGCGACCACGGTGACCTGTCCGCCGTTGGGATCGACCGTTTATAAAGTTGAGTTAGAAGCCACTGCCTGGCGCGGGGCTGGAAAAGCGGAAGTGGAAGAAATCATTGTCGGGTCTTAGTGCCGGGTTCTTTTACTGAATTTTTGCATATTAAACCACTTAAGAAGGTCGCTATGGCTCCGGCAATAACTCCTGTTCAGACTTCCGCCACTTTCCCTGCCGCAACGACTGTGGTGGTGATCGGAGGGGGCATCGTTGGCCTGACTGCTGCACTGGCGCTGGCTGAACGTAAAATCCCTGTAGTTTTATTGGAAAAAGGCGCTATTGCAGGAGAGCAATCATCCCGTAATCTCGGATGGGTACGTAAGACCAGCCGTCTTGCCGAAGATATTCCGTTAGCGCTGGCATCGGATCGGCTCTGGGCGATGATGCCGCATCGGCTGGGAAGTGATGTGGGTTACCGCCAGGCGGGGATAATGTTCGTTGCCCGCACGCAGGCGCAGATGGCTTTGTATGAAGGTTGGCTCAAATCGGTTGCGCAGCTGTCACTTGACTCACGTTTGCTTAGTCGACACGAAATTGCTGCAATGGTCCCCGGGGGCAGAGGGCAATGGGCAGGGGGGATCTATACGCCTTCCGACGGACGGGCCGAACCGACACTGGCTGCCAGCGCGATAGCAAAAGCTGCGATCGCCAGAGGGGCCTTTATTGTGGAAAATTGCGCAGTGCGCAGCCTGACACTTTCTGCCGGGAAGGTCAGTGGTTTGGTCACGGAACGAGGCGAAATTCGTTGCGATCAGGTGCTGCTCGCCGGCGGGCTCTGGTCGAGGCGTTTTTTGGGCAATCATGGCGTATCCTTGCCGACGTTACCATTAATCTGCTCGGTATTGCGCACTCGTCCTATGGCTGGCCCGACAGAAATAGCAGTTGGCGCACCGGATTTTTCTTTCCGAAAACATCAGGATGGCGGGTTCATTATTACCCAGCGCGGCGCGCTGGATGCTTCACTGGTACCGGATCATCTATTGCTCGGATTACGCTATTTGCCCCAGCTGCGTGCACAGCGCGGCAATTTACGCATTTCGCTGGGTAAGAATTTTTTGCATGACCTGACGCTGGCACGTCATTGGGGGGCAAAAAGTATCACGCCGTTTGAGAAGGTGCGGATGATGGATCCCCCTGCCAACCGGGCACTTAATCAGGAAGCAATGGATAATTTAATGGCAGCCTGGCCCGCATTCGCCAAAGCGGAGATTGCCGATACATGGGCTGGAACGATTGATGTTACACCAGACTCCAACCCGGTTATCGGACCTGTAAACCGAATACCCGGTCTGACGGTTGCAACGGGTTTTTCCGGTCATGGTTTTGGTACTTCGCCAGCAGCCGGACAACTGGCGGCCGATCTTGTTTCCGGCTGTCAGCCAATTATTGATCCCGCTCCGTATCGATTTGAGCGTTTCTGAGACAGAAATGATTTATTGCCACTTGGTGCTTTGACCGAAAAGGGGGATGTTAAGCCGCTCATAAGTTTACTTCCCTAATAATTTCTTCTGAATATAACTGGTTAAATATTCCCATATTTTTCTGACGCCGATAAAACCAATGATACCGCCGATACTCATCGTCATATTTTCAGAGGCTCCAAAGTATAAACTTATTGAAATCGCAGTTATAGTGAGAGCTCCACAAAGTAACGCTTCGCATATTATCTCCCGTCGGGAGCCTTTCAAATATATTGTCCTGAGCAGTGCCATTAACATTGACATCATTACACCGCTGACAGGAGAATCCTGGCGAAAAAAAAGCGTTAAGAACAACATTATTAATGGATGGTCGGGTTTCAAAATAAAGCCTTTTTACCTTTGAGGTCTGATGAGGCATATATCTTTCAGATACTATGACTCCTTTAACCTGCCCCTCCGCAAACAATATGCGGAAGGGCAGATTACCTCATTAATTTAAAATAATGTTTTTCATCGGCGGGATATACCCGTAATCAAACACGCGCTCTACAAAGGAACGGTTTCCCTTAAGGACAATTTTTACGGTAGGAGCTTCTGTCCCACCAATACGATAATTACCGTCGCTTGTCGGAACGTTATCAATAAAGGATGTCACCAGGCCATTGGGCATGACGCAATGTGAGTAGGTCTGGAAGGGCTGAGAAGGCGGATTGCCTAACACCAAACCGGAGCCGTTCATCGGAGAATACGGGCCGGTAAGGTTATCACTCAGGAAGCCGTAAACACCGTCAGGACCTGTCAGACCATCTGCATAAGTAAATTTATGACTGATAGTGAATAAGTAATATTTTCCATCCTGGAAGACAAAATGCGGGCGTTCGGTTTGATCATTCACACCGACAGCCGTGACCAGAGGTGGGAGAATTTCCCATTCGTCTCCCGACAGATCTTTGGCGACGGCCATACCAATACAGCCCACCTGGAATTTCGAATTACCCACATCACGATGGCCCGGCGGCAGGATACCCATTTCCTCTTTGCCAACGATGTGAGAACCGCGTTCACCCGCCACATTTCCTTCAAATACCATGTAGAGCTTCCCGTCATGGGGATCGATAAACGGGCTTGGATCCCTGAAGTTCCAGTACGGATTTTGACTTTCAGTTTGGTAGTACACGCCGTCAGCTGAAAATAATGATTTAACCTCGTTGAAACCGGCCAGCGTTACACCTTCTTCTGAGGTCAGCACTTTGCCTCTCACTTTTGCAATGGTCGCTCCCGGCGTGACACAGGTATAATAAAGATCAATATCACCGTCTTCATTAAGCAAAATGGGCGTTCCTGCCCATTCGCGGGCTGTAGGGGAGACACCTTCTGCCATCACACGCCCGCCAAAAATCCAATCTTTACCCGTCCGGGAGTACCAGTAACAAATTCTTGCGCGCCCGTGGCGATTATTCCAGTCACTTGTGATGTCATAATTTCCTTCCGCATCGAGATACTCCGAATTATTGTTATTACGCTGAGCGGTAAGCGTGAAAATAACGGACCATCCGTCTACAGAAACCACCGTACCGTCTAATGACCGCAGGGGCATAGTATCCCAAATAAATACTTCATCACTCATGACCGGAAAATCGGCGCTCACAATCGGTTGGGTGGTGGTAGGGTCATTTTCGTTGACCTTAAGAGCATCAGCACGTGTCCAGATTGTCGGTGTATAATTTAAATTTGTCATGTAAATATCCTTTAATTAAATAAGTATTAAGAGTGTTTGACGTTTGAAGTCGTAAGAATAGTTGCATGATTAAATAAGGCATGCACTCAGTTGATGTTGTGCCATTATGTATACATAATTTATATGAAATACCTTATATATATGTTTGGGTAATGGAAGTTGTGTAGTTGGCTACATATTATTTTTTCATAGTCAGGAAAAGAAGCGAATTTTATCCTCTACCGGTTCATCACAACTTCTAGTAAAATAGCTAGCAAACGAGATGGGCTTACTCATTATGAATGTCCAGAGAAAAATAATCGGTTTAACTGCGAGGAATAGCACGAAATTCTAAATAATTATTAATAAATCCTTAGGAAGAAATATTTTGAATTACTTTTCAATGTCAATTTAATTTGTTGTGTGAGGGTTAAGACAGCTATAAATTATTTAATTTTTATGGAATGTATCAGACAGTAAGTACACAACATCTTTAAGGAAAGCGTTATGTCAGGAATGATTTTATTTTCTCCTCTTTATTTTGTTTGCATCCCACCCATTTCTTCTGCGCTCTCAGTCGAAGTAAGACAATCATTACCCCACGCAATATAATTCTTAACATTCAATGAGTTAGCATGATTACATTAACGAGGCTTTACCTATGATGCGTTGCCCGCTTTGCAATCACTCAGCACATATACGAACCAGCCGATACCTGTCACAGCAAACCAAGGAGTCATATTATCAATGCCAAAACATAGAGTGTTCATGCACTTTTAAAACAATTGAAACCGTTTCTAAAATCCTCTGCAGCCCAACCTTTGAAAAAACAGAAGATGCAGGCTGTAATCAGGAAGAATCCTATTTAAAATAGCTAGCGACCACAGATTAATATTGTTTGTCATATTCTGCGCTTTTATTAAACAAATGAGAAACTAAGGTCTTTAATTTGTTTGAAGCGCATTCTATTGATCACTTTTAGCGAGAATTAACAATACACTTAGTTTGATTGAGGGCAAGGCTTGAATGGAGAGGGAAATCCATCAGTTAATTTCCTGCTACCAAGATCAATTGATCGTTAAGATAAGCCACTCTGGACAGAGAATTGAGAACCATTATGAAACGTACAGAATGCTATACCGCTCAGCGAGCTAGCTCAACATCCCATGCTTGCTGAAGTGGATCGTTATTCCTTTCGTCCTGGTTGCTGTATTGATGAAAGGCCGTTATTTAATACGCCTGACATGAACTAAAGAGCCGATCAACATTTTTTTATCCGCATCTGTCAGATGCGGTGCCTGCAATAGACTAAATATTTCTGACTTGTCTGACTCACGGAAGCCGCCAGCAAGTAATTTCTGACTGATAGCTTCAAGAATCTTTTTATCCTGCAGAGAAATGGACGCCCTGACGTCATCCAGGCTTCTTTGCGTACCCGTGCGGTCGGGTGGTTGAGATAACCACTGGGCAAAGTAACGATACTGAATCGCCTTTGCGACATCCATTTGCGCCTGAATAAAGGGCTGTATTGAGCTGCCGTCGAGCCCTGACTCTTCAGCCTCCTCACGGGTACGGGTTAGGACACTTTGTTCCCGGATCATATCTTCTACAGGCAGATGGTGTGCGGCTTTATAATCCGCGACATCTTTCATGTCCAGCATGCGCTGATTCATGGCTGAAGTGAGGGTGGAAATCGCAACGGTGGACACGGAAGCCGCAAATACGGAACCCACCATGAACAATGATGATAAAAAAACCACGATGTAAGCCATAGAACCCTCTGACGCAACAGTAAACATGAGTTAGGTACTCTACTCAGGTAATAATACCGTTCCGTGACAAAATACCTTCCGTTAATCCTAAAAGTGAGTCATCAGTTGATGAAGTGAAAGAAATTGTCGGAGAAAATCGCCGTTTTTGTTGCCCGATTATATTTATTTAATATGACTTCTCATCGGGAGAGGAGCCGCTAACATAATGACCCACCACAGAATTTCATTTTAAAGCAGGTTTCCCCCTGACTTTGAATGAACTCATGTCCCTGAAATTTATCAAGGCAGCCAAACACATCATTGAAGTAATGCAAATCCGCATAAATACTTTCTCTGGGCCCCCTGATGGGATAACGATGATCTGCCTGTCCACGGTTCTTACGCGCAATAAACCTGAGATTACGCATTGTCCTCTCATCCAGGGACGGTATTGTGGCACCGCCATTAAATTGCATACACCAAATTGGATTATTGTTTAGCGAGATAATTATCTGTCCGAAAACTATTTTACCTTCCGTAAAGTAGTTTCTGTACGAATAATTATCCCTACTGTATTCAATGAGATTCACATCATTCTGAGGTAATTTTCTTATAATTAATGTATCGGGTGCCGTGTATAGAAAACGATTTGCTTCGATTAAAAAATCCTTCATTAATATTTTTTTTCCTGCCTGAAATTAAAGAGTCGTAAAAATAGTTAAAAATCTTTTATTTGACAAGTTTCAAAAGTGAAATATTTGTTAATAATTTATTCTTCTGTAGCGTCAGAAATTTTTCTGACGCTACAGGGAGCGGATAAACAGCAATGCCCCGTTTAAGATGTTTAAATCCTTATCAGAGTTTAAACATGCTAACCGCCTTCACCAGTCGGACAGCCTGATCCTCCAGTGACTGCGCAGATGAAGAGGCTTCCTGAACCAGGGAGGCATTTTGTTGTGTGACGCTGTCCATCTGGTTGATCGCAGCATTGATCTGACCGATGCCGGTGCTTTGTTCAACACTGGCGATAGAAATTTCACCCATAATGTCGGTGACATTGCTTACGCTGCTCACGACGTTCGAAATAGTTGAGCCCGCCTGAGCGACCAGACGGGTACCTTCGTCCACCCGGGTAACGGATTCCTCAATCAAATTTTTAATCTCTCTGGCTGCTGTCGCAGAACTGTGTGCAAGGCCACGTACTTCTGTTGCAACGACCGCGAATCCTCTTCCCTGCGTTCCGGCCCGTGCAGCCTCCACCGCAGCGTTGAGCGCCAGAATATTGGTCTGGAAAGCGATGCGGTCGATGACGCTGATGATGTCGACAATTTTCTTAGAGGCGTCATTAATCATGTCCATGGTCACCACAACCTGACTCACCACATCGGCACTTTCGGTGGCAACACGTGACGCTGATTTGGACAAGTTATTTGCCTGATGGGCATTGTCTGCATTTTGTTTTACGGTGGATGTCATCTGCTCCATCGCAGAGGCCGTTTCTTCAAGCGAGCTGGCCTGTTGCTCGGTACGTGAAGCGAGGTCAAGCGTTCCCATTGATATTTGCTGAGAAGCCGTCGCAATGGTGTCAGTGCCCGAACGGACTTCGCTGACAATTTTCCGCAGGTTATTATTCATATTCTGCAGAGCAAGCATCATTTGCCCGGTTTCGTCCGTAGAATTGACCTGTATTTCGGAGGTGAGATCGCCTTTGGCTACATTTTCAGCAATACGAATAGCATGCATCATCGGACGTGTGATAGAGCGGGTGAGTAAATATCCTAAAATAATGGAAGATATGATGGCCATGAGGGATATCAGCAGGGTTATCCTGATTGCCATTGCACTCTCATGCAGTATCTGACGACCTTCTTCTTTCATTTGTGAAGCCTGAGAGTCGGCGAAATCTGCTGTGGATTTCAGCATTGCAGCTTCCGGCGCCCGCATGCTGCGTAGGACATAATTTTCTGCCTCTTCACGTTTGCCTGCTTTCAAAAGAGCAAATAATCCTTTCTGTGCGTCCCTGTATTCTTCGTTTGCCTGGGCGAGTGCTTTGATTTTTTGTTGCCCGATGGCCGTCGTTTGAAGAGCAGTGATTTTTGCGATCAATTGTTGTGTCGCAGATGATGCATTATTAAGCGATTGTAAGCGCTGATTATTATATTCAGGTCTGGCGTAATCAATGACGGCACCTCGCAGAAACTTTATCTGTTCATTGACCTGAAAGCGCACATCAAAGGCCAACCTGACTTTTTCGTAGCGAACCTCAATCATTTGCTGGGTTAAGGCATTGATGGCGTTTATTTTTACGAACGCAGTTATGCTAACGATAATTAAGAGCGTGATAATAAAGCCAAAAACGAGTCCTAAACGCACACCAATTTTAATGTTATTAAAAGTCAAGATATTACCCTCTGGCAGGTGAATCATAAATGAGGTTATGGAGAACACTGTTACCTTACGCAGCTAAGTCAAATAAACTCCGTACATTTCCAATCAAAATGAACGTTTGGTTGATTTAACGCCGGTTTAGGTTTGTGACGCTTTATCGGGGGAGGTGGAGCAGATCTTTAATATTAATAAAAGAGAATGTGTAAATAACAGTGAAGAAGTGTTAATTTGGTTTTGTTATCTGTGGTTACATTAGTTATTTAATTTAATTTACAATTAAAATCAACAGTTTGATTATTATCTTATCTTGTGTGAATGATTATTTCGGAATTGAGACGCATTAATTAAGCAACCGATTACTTAATTTTGTTTTGAGTTTCTTAGGTTTCTGTTGATAACAGAATGTTGAACATTTCTTGGCTTAGCATTCGTTTGATTACGTAATGGTAAGAGTAGGGTTAAATATTGGCTTCTCCATTTGTGATTGGTTTACCAGAGACAGGTTAACTTAGTCGTGTTTCACCCAATATATACAAAAATGATCCTGATCTATTTGCCCGCCTGTCGCGGGCTTTTTTCATCTTGGGCGGCTTAAAGTAGATTAATTATTGATCAGTTTGAGTTGGTGAGACAAATTTATGCAGACATGATATGTAACCTATATTTAAGGGTTATGATAATAATTCTTTTCCTCTACCACTGGTTCATTTAAGCCAATCTTTCCATAAATATTACACCAGGATTATTCCGCGATGTCGGTTTACAACATTTATTCATTTAAGGTTCTTGCGGATAATGCAGATAAAATCTCCATGACGAACAAGGTGGGTGACTTACTGGATGTGGCAAGGAGGAACCAGATAGTTTATATGCAGAATGGCGATGAAAAGACGATGGAAGCTAATGGTGATGCCATACAGACCATGCAGGCCTTATTAAAAGAAGCAGATAATTTTACCTGGACCGGCAACGCAAAAACCAACTTCGATTTGCTCTCCGAGAGCATCAAAAACTACAGTCAATTACGCGCCATTTTCCATGAAAAAAGTATTCGCAGCAATGCGCTTGCCGCTAAGTTGAAACAAAATGATGGTCAGCAATATTTAACCGTTCAAGGAGATTGAGTCCCTGATTAATGAATCGGTGGACCGTATTGGTACCGGCACAGAGCTGGTGACCAAGGTAGGAATTAGTATGGAAGACATCGTGCAGTCGGTAACGCATGTCAGTCAGATCATTGACGAAATTTCAACGTCGTCAGACGAACAACGCCAGGGCATAGAGCAGATAGGTAAAGCCGTCACTGAAATGGACTCCACCACTCAGCAAAATGCCACGTTGGTTCAGGAATCATCCGCTGCAGCTATTTCACTGGAAGAGCAGGCGAAACGGCTTGATGAGATGGTTTCTGTTTTTAGGGTTCCAGGTGTCAGCTCCCGCAAAAACGCAACTGAACTGAGGTTAAGTACACCGGTGACATCTGGCGGCGGCATAGAACGCCCCCCTAAAAACACCAGTTCTAAGCAAGACTGGACGACATTTTGATCCTGACCCAAAATCCTGCTCCATTCAGAAACTCAGCACCGATCCCTGTATTACCGCCGGTGATAAAAATAACTTTATTTTCAATTCCATTGTTCATGATATGCCCTTTAAATTTGTTAACGCTGCGCGTTGTAAACCGGATAATCAGTAAAACCTTCACCCGTCCCGCCATACAGCGTGGCGGCATTAAGATCGTTAAATGCCCAACCCATCGCAATGCGTTCAGGGAGATCAGGGTTAGCGATAAATGGACGACCAAATGCGATGAGATCAGCCAACTGCTCCTCGACCATCTGGGCTCCACGTTCTGCTGTGTATCGACCGGCATAGATGATGCGTCCACTGAATATCGCGCGGATCGCACGGCGGAACGCTTCGGGTAAGTCGGGAGCATTTTCCCAGTCGGCTTCGGCTATAGACATATAGGCCACACCGGCGTTTTCCAGGATTTTTACAGCTTCGACGTAGGTTTTATGCGTATCACTTTCAACCAGGCCGATATAGACGCGGTCTTCATCTGTGCTGGAAAATAAAGGCGTGAAGCGAACGCCCAGACGGTCTGGCCCTATTGCATGAGAGATAGCCTGCACAATTTCATCCAAAAACCGCAGTCGATTTTCAATAGAACCGCCGTATTCATCCTTACGCTGGTTTGCATGCTCTGAAATAAACTGATTAACCAAATAACCATTCGCAGCATGGATCTCGACCCCGTCAAAACCTGCACTGATGGCATTTTTCGCCGCCTGGGCATATAAATTCACGAGGTCTTTAATTTCTGACCGCGTCAGTTCGCGAGGAACCGAAGGGGTAACCAACGTGCCCGTACCTGGCCCTGTCTCAATAAAAGCCTTTGCTTGTTCAGCCTGAATGGCTGAAGGAGCAACAGGGGCACTTTCTTCTGGTTGCAATGCAGAATGAGAAACGCGTCCCACATGCCAAAGTTGTGCAAAAATAATCCCCCCTTCGGCATGGACAGCGCGGGTCACTTTTTTCCAACCCTCAATTTGTTGCTCAGTATAAATTCCCGGTGTCCATGCATAACCTTGTCCCCGGGGCTCAATCTGAGTGCCTTCAGTGATCATGAAACCTGCACCTGCGCGTTGACGGTAATATTCGGCCATGAGGTCGCTGGGTACATTACCGGGTTGTTCACTTCTTTGGCGCGTCAGTGGGGGGAATACAATGCGATTTTTAAGGGTATAAGGGCCAAGCTGAGTTGGCTCGAATAAGGCTTTATGATTCATAAGGATTTTCCATGAGTGATCATCGTAAGAGGTGACATTAAGTGGTAAGTATTAGACCGGTCGTATATTAAACGGGTACAAAAAACGGCTCTATACTGAGTACCCCCTTGCTAGGGGGTAATATGAATAATTTTTCTTGTCGTGATCAGCGCTGAATCAAACGGGCCAGTATTTCGAACAATCTTGACCATTACGCTTGCACCTACCCAAAGCTGGTAGAGGCTTTCTGCCACAGTGCGAGGTGTATCGTCAATAGTGAGAGATCCCTCGGCTACGCCCGTTTCTAACGCTTGTGCCAGACGTGAGATTATCCCGGAAGTGCCTGCCTCGAGCGTTAAGCGCATCGTGTCCGAAAGATCGGCAACTTCAGCACCTAATTTCACGGCAAGACACTTACCCTGACAGTCAGAGAACGACTGAGATTCTCGCCACTGCTGCCAGTAGTTCATCAGTCGCTGAGCCATATTGAGACCTGGCTGGCCCAGTGTCCTGTCGATATCGGCGAGATAATCATCAAAATAGTGTGCCAGCATATCTGCGCCAAAAGCTTCTTTCGAACTAAAGTAATGATAGAAAGAGCCTTTAGGCACACCAGCATCTTTAAGTATTTCGTTCAATCCGACCGCAGAAAATCCTTTACCCGCCATAATACGCTGACCTGTCGCCAGAATATGCTCGCGGATTTCATTGTTATGTAGTTGCGTTGTAGTATTCATAGGTTCAATCTACCAAGAACTAGACCAGTCGTCTACAGGCAAGATAAAACTATTCCATTTTGCTAACGCTTATTTGTAGATTTCAGCAGTGCCGTACAGATGGTTATCGCCACCGGCTGAAATAATACGGTAAGACGTTGCGCCATGTTCAGTCGCTTTCGCCGCCAGTTTGTCCTGCAGGTCGCTCAAATTGCTTCCAACAGCTGAAGCGTTGATCACCCCAATACTTTGTCCCTTCACAGGTACAGCGTTGACTTCGGTCGCGGCAAAAGTGGCAAAAGAAGCGGCAGTCAGTACGATGACGGCAAAGGCTTTATTTAATTTTTTCATGATTATATCCTCATTAAATTATTTTTAAGCACACGTTAAACGTGGGCAAGGGTAGGCACTGAATTCTTTTTAAAATTCGTTCAATGCCTGGGAAACGGGTATAAATGGGGACCCTGTATGTCCCTTATCGCATTACTCTTCAATGAATCTCAGCAGGTCTTCATTAATCGTCCCGGCTTGGGTGATTGTCATCCCGTGGCCAAATCCAGCATAGACCTTGAGCTGCGCATCTTTGACAAGTTGCGCGGACAGAATGGCAGAGTCAGCCAGCGGAACGATCTGATCGTCATCACCATGCATGATCAGGGTTGGCACATCGATTTTCTTGAGGTCATCAGTGAAATCAACCTCAGAGAACTGTTTGATACAGTCATATTGACCTTTGATCCCACCCCGCATCCCCTGAAGCCAGAAGCTTTCTCTCACACCCTCAGAAGGCGTCTCTGACGAACGGTTATAGTTGAAAAACGGCGTGGTTAAATCCTTGTAGAACTGAGAACGATCTTTTTCGACCGCAGCACGGATGCCATCAAACACTTCCATAGGCAGACCGCCAGGATTTTTCTCACTTTGCAGCATAACCGGAGGTACTGCGCCGATAAGAACGGCTTTGCTGACGCGTGCCGAGCCATACGTTCCGATATAGCGTGCGACTTCACCACCGCCGGTCGAGTGTCCAACCAGAACAACATCGTTGAGGTCTAACTGTTCGATGAGTGATGATAAATCTTCAGCGTAGGTATCCATATCATTGCCGTCCCACGTCTGACTCGAGTTGCCATGGCTGCGGCGATCGTGAGCGATGACACGGAACCCCTGCTGACCGAAGAACAACATTTGCGCGTCCCATGCATCACTTGATAATGGCCAGCCGTGGGAGAAAATAATGGTTTGTCCCTTGCCAAAATCTTTGTATGCAATCTTAGAACCGTCTTTCACCTGAATAGTTTTCATCTCTTTATTCTCTTTTCTGTTGGCGACGCCTCATGGGCGGAGCATTTGATTTAAAAGTATTTTTCTTCGTATATTTACTTTTACACTGGGCGGTCATTGACAGAATGACTGGCCTAGAAAGCATTTAACTGATGTTTACTGAGATAAGCTTTGTGCCGCTTTTTCGATCAGGACCGCAATTTTTTCCGGCTGCGATGCGTAAATGGCATGGTTGCCTTTCAATTCAGTGACGGTGCTGTGCGCGCGTTTAGCCATGAAGCGCTCCAGTTCTGGATTAATAGCACGATCCTGCGTCGCCACGACTGCCCAGCTTGGCTTCGTTTTCCATGCAGGAACGCCTGCCGGGGCAGCGAATGCTGCTACTGCGGTCATGACTTGAGATTGCGCCAACAGATTTGTCTCTTTGACCGGCAAGTCAGCGGCAAAGTCAGCGTGCAAATTTTCCGGTTTGATATAAAGGAAGTGATCTGGCGTTTCAGTAATTGACTGAGCGGCTGGCGGATATTTTTTGGCCAGACTCAGCAATGATTCACCTTGCTCCGGCTGGAACGCTGCGATGTAAACCAGCCCCGCAACAGAGGGGTCATTTCCCGCGTCACTGATGATCATCCCGGCGTAGCTATGGCCAACCAGCAGTGATTTACCACTTTGTAATGCCAGAACGCGTCGGGTCGCCGCGACATCATCAGCCAGCGAGGTTTGCGGCTCCTGAACAATCGACACTTTGTAGCCCGCTTTATTCAGAATGCGAGCCACCGGATCCCAACCTGAACCATCAACAAAAGCGCCATGTACCAGAACGATGTTTTTTACCGGCGCAGCCATTGAAGACTGAGCATAAACAGACAGAACCAGGCTTAAAGCCAGCGTGGTCAATGATTTTTTAAACATGATGTATTTCCTTCAATTGTCATTTTTTAAGTTAATACCCTGACATCATGGCACCCTGCCTTACAGGCCAGCGGACGGACATTCAGGTGTGTAATGTTGTCCAGATTTGCTCAGTGGGGGAGGGCTTAAAGAACTCCCTCCCCACGTGATTAACCGTTATGCACCCAGCTGTTTAATCAGTTCTTCTGCCGCCTCGGTAGAGGAGGTTGGGTTTTGCCCGGTGATCAGCAGGCCGTCAGTAACAACATAAGAACTCCAGTCCGCCCCTTTCGAGTAAATCCCGCCTTTGGCAATCAGCTCGTCTTCTACCAGGAAAGGCACAATCTGCGTCAGGCCTACGGCTTCCTCTTCGCTGTTGGTAAAACCGGTGACCTTACGGCCTGCTACCAGCGGTTTTCCCTCCGGGGTTTTAACGTGGCGCAGCACGCCAGGCGCATGGCAGACCAGAGCGACGTGTTTGTTTGCCGCCAGGAAGGCTTCGATAAGGGCGATGGAGTGTTTATCTTCGGCCAGGTCCCACAGAGGGCCGTGACCACCCGGATAAAAAACGGCGTCGTAATCAGCTTGTGAAACGCTGTCGAGGCGAACCGTTGACGCCAGGTGTGCGGTTGCTTCGGGGTCTGCCTCAAAGCGGTGGGTCTGCTCGGTCTGGAAGTCAGGCTCATTACTTTTTGGGTCTAACGGCGGGTTACCGCCTTTCGGTGAAGCCAGCGTAATTTCCGCGCCTGCGTCTTTAAAGGCGTAGTAAGGTGCAGCCAGCTCTTCCAGCCAGAAGCCGGTTTTGCGGCCGGTGTCACCCAGTTTGTCGTGTGAGGTTAAGACCATCAGAATTTTCATCACTACTCTCCTGCATTTCAAAATGATAGTTGAATTAGACCAGTCGTCTAATATGTTCTTAAATAAAAATGTTTCACCTGTGCCTGTTATTCCGGCCAACTCTGCGTGCTGTTTGATTTTTCCGGAACGGCTGTCGTGCTATGTCGCTTAGTCGCCGTTGCCATGTGAGTAAGCTAACACTGAATAGACCGGTCGTCTACAGATAGTTAATAAAACTTTTTGGTCTTTTATGTGCCAGGCACCTTCTCATAGCAGATGCCTGTCACGATGAGATAAACCACTCTTTTTACTGCTTATTCAACTGCGTTTTTTCACGTATCGATAATGCACTTAGTCAACTTTCTTTGCCCAAACTGCCTGAGCATTTGTGAATTCACGCAGGCCAAAGTGCGAGAGTTCGCGACCATACCCACTCTTTTTCACGCCGCCAACCGGGATGCTGGCATTAGTGGCAGAAAATCCGTTGATGAATACGCCTCCGGTTTCTAAGCGCCGCGCGATTCGCTGGGCACGGGAAACATCGCTGGTCCAAAGGTTGCCCCCTAAGCCGTAATCGCTGGTATTTGCCAGTTCAATGGCATGCTCGACGTTATCTGCGATAGTAATGGCTGCAACAGGGCCGAAGGTTTCCTCATCAAATGCAGCCATTCCCGGGCCTACTTCGCCCAATACGGTAGGCTCATAGAAGTTGCCGGGGCCCGCGATTTTATTCCCCCCAAGAAGAAGTGTCGCGCCGGCTGCGAGAGTTCGTTCTACTTGATGATGTAATTCATCACGCAAATCTTTTCGCGCCATTGGCCCGATTCTATTTTGCGGGTCCAGCGGATCGCCAACGTTCAACAGTCTGACGGCCGCGATGAATTTTTGTGTGAATTCCTCCGCGATGGGTTTTTCCAAAATAAACCGTTTCGCGGCTAAGCACACCTGGCCCGCATTTTGGAATCGCGCTTCAACACCCGCTTTAACAGCCAAATCAATATTGGCGTCAGCGAGCACAATAAATGCGTCTGATCCACCTAGCTCAAGCAAGCTTTTTTTCAATGCTTTGCCTGCAATCGCCGATACGGCAGAACCCGCCCGCATACTCCCCGTCAATGTCACTGCTGCAATGCGATCATCCTCAATCACTTCTGCAACCGTTTCGTTATCAGCAATAAGATTGGCGAATAAACCTTTAGGGAAGCCTGCACTCTCATAAGCATCCTGCAAAGCATAGGCAGAGCCCATCACATTGGGTGCGTGCTTGAGGATAAAACCGTTACCCGACAGCATAATCGGGCCCGAAGCGCGAATGACCTGCCATAAAGGGAAGTTCCAGGGCATGACGGCCAAAATAGATCCAATCGGCAGATAGGAGACATGTACCTGATCGTCATTTTCGACAGAAACAGGCTCATCTGCGAGGATTGCCGGGCCATTGGTGGCAATCCAATCAATAGTCGCTGCACACTTCTCGACTTCTGCGCGGGCAGCCGCGAGGGTTTTTCCCATTTCAGCGGTGATGATCCCTGCCAAATTTTCTGAGCGCTCGCGCAGAATCGCGGATAAACGACGATAAGCTTCTACGCGTTTAGACATGGGAGTAGCACGCCACAGGCGAAAAGCCGTGTTATTACCTGCCAGCATGCCTTCTACTTCGTCTGCAGTTTGGAATGCATAAGTCGCGATCAACTCGTCCGTCGCAGGATTACGTGAAGTCGCGACATCAATAGTAGAAAGCGTATTCTGTGTGACATGTTGGGATGACATAGTTTTTGCCTCATAAACGGTTTAAGAGAAGCACGTTGTGTGCTTCGATAAAATCCAGTTTAGGCAGGTCGAATCATCCCTGGAAGGCGTCTTGTTATCCTATGACTGGGAGTCACAGGCAACGTGCCGGGGAATATAGGTCACCAGAGAGAGGTCGGGTCTCCCCTCTGGCGTGAGTGCAACGTAGGTAAATTCAATATGTCCGGAAGTGGGATGCAAAAGCCGCTTGCTCCCCTCTCCCATGCCTTTCACTTCCGTATCCAGCCACCACTCCTTGAATTCCGGGCTTTTTTCAGAGAGTTCTTCAATGAGATGGTCAAAAGGCTTTTTGTCCTGAGCATGGGCACGTGACGCGCGGAAAACGGAGATCATCCCTCGTGCCATCTGCTCCCAATCCAGGATCTGCGTGCGATACGGACGATATAGAAACAGCAGGCGCAACGTATTACGTTCATGAGGTTCCAGCGATCCATAATCAATAAACAAATCAGCAATAGCATCATTCCAGGCGAGAATATCAAGTCGGGCATTTCTCACATATGCCGGAATGGGATCGATAGCGCGCACTAAACTTTTCAGGCCATCACTCACACCATCCGCGAGGGGATGGGGTACCGGCTCTTCGCGCGGTGAAAGGGCAAAAAGATGGGATGATTCAATTCTGTTAAGTTTAAGAACTTTGGCTATACGCTGGAGTGCATCTGCCGAAGGTTTAATCTCTCTCCCCTGCTCAAGCCAGGTATACCAACTCACACTGACTCCAGCCAGGACGGCGACTTCCTCACGACGTAAACCGGGTGTACGGCGAGTACCCTGTTGCATGCCGAAGTCCTGAGGATTAAGGCGTGCGCGCCGGCTTACAAGGAAAGCACCGAGTTCACGACGCTGCTCTGAAGTGGTTTTTTTAACCATAATAGTCTGCCTATAAATGTGCCTGTTGTGCCAACGCTTCATCAAGATGCTGATGAATCTCTTCTTTCTTCATCTGAACCCTATGCTCAACGGTATGATTTATACACAAAATCTTTCATTTAGCTGTCTGGTAACACTGTTAAGTCTTTGCTGGCTGTGAACCGATAAGTCAGTTCCTTTTGGAAAATATTGTCTGAGCAGCCTGTTCGTATTTTCATTTGAGCCACGTTGCCACTACCGAATGCGAGGTAGGGAATGGTAAAGCGACCCCTGAAAACATTATGCTTTCGCATTTTTACACAGCCTGGGCCGCTGGCAAACGCTGAGAGAACGTCTGATCGTGCTAAAAAAGCTGCGACTTCGATATCGAGCGCATCCTATAAGTTAGGATTTCACTGCTGAGCGCAAGAACTCAACAAATGCGCGTACTCGCGCCGATAGATGACGATTCTGGGGGTAGAGAATCGAAAAAGGGCGAGAGCAGCCGCTGTATTTTTGAAGGACCTCTACAAGGTCTCCACGCCTTAAAGCGTCTCCCACTGCAAAGCGATAGGTTTGATAAAGGCCTCCGCCCGCGTTAACCCAAGCGACAGCCCCTAACGCATCATTATGTACGCGCATCCGGCTCGTTATCTGTTTCTCGATTGAAGTACCTAATTCATCGGTGAACAGCCACTGCAGCGGGCGCCCTGTATTCGGTGATATGTACTGGATGCAATCGTGTTGATTGAGCTCATCAATACGGTATGGTTCACCTTTTTTTGCAAGATATGTCGGAGTTCCAAATACCCCAAGCGAGGCGTCCTCAAGCTTGAAGGCGACAAGACGCGAATCTTGCGGAACGCCTAGCCTGATTGCTAGGTCGAAGCCTTCTTCAACAAAGTCGATTATTTTGTCCGAGATACTAATCTCGATATCGATCTGCGGATAAAGATCAGTGAACTTGGGCATCAAGGGTAAAAGGCGAAACGTTCCGTAAGCAGCACTGACACTAATGCGTAGCGGTCCGCTAGGGACGGTTTGTGAACCCGTGATCGCTCGCTCAGCCTCGGCGATTTGCTCAAGCGCTAGATGACATTCTTTCCAATAGAGCTCGCCCTCAGTTGTAAGCTTGACGGCGCGGGTGGTCCGCAAAAAAAGACGTACTCCGAGGCGCTGCTCGAGCCGACTGATCGACCGACTGACTGCGGCCGGCGTCAGACCGAGAGTCTCAGCCGCACTGGTGAAGCTGCCGGTCTCCGCTGCTCTGCAGAACTGTTCAATACTGCCAAGCTGAAGTGGGTTACCTGCTGCCATATTGATTACCATTTGTAATAAATGAATTGATTATTACATGGTTTATCAACCAGGAACAACGCATTAAAGTACGTCTACAACTTCAGCAACACCGTGACAAGGCCGCGCTACTCAAGCAGTGCACGGTTTTGACCTACACCTCAATTTACTTTTAGGAACGACACAATGACGAGCAAACTGAACGTTTTCACTTCGCCTTCGGCTTTCCCTAACCCACAGCGCCTGCGCCTGTTCATGCATGAAAAGGGAATCGCTGATCAGTTCCAGGAGACTATTTACGACATGACGCCGGTTGGCGAACAGCGTGGATGGCGTCACTTGAAAATGAATGCTTGGGGTGAGACGCCGACCCTCGAGCTCGCTGACGGTAGCTATATCTCCGAAACTGCAGCTGTCGTCCGTTACCTGGACCAGTCCTACCCCGGCCGCAAGATCATGGGGGATACGCCGCTGGAACAGGGCTTGGACAACATGTGGGATAACCGCATCTGGGTTCACATCCTGTATCGAATCGTCACGGCTTTCCACGTTCTGCATACCGGTCTCGGCTTCAAACTCGAATTGACGAAGAACGAAGCTTGGGGCGAACACTGCCGTAAAGAAGCGTTGGCCCATGCTGCACTGGTCAACAAACATCTTTCAGACGGACGCCAATGGCTGCTGGGGGGCGACGAGCCTACTTTCGCCGACATCACGCTGGCAACCGCGATCGCGTTCTCGAAGTTCCCGGTGAATGCTACGCCGCTGGACGAACGTTTCGAGTTCCTGGACGCATACTGGCAGCGCTGGCAGCAGCGTCCAAGTTTCCAGGCTGCATATGCAGACCGTAGCAGCGGTATCCCTGAGCTCGAAAACAAGGCGTGATCTAACTTTAAAGTCGCGCTAAATCCACGGTTGGATTTAACGCGATCGAAGAGGCCTACTTTGGGGCGGTATGAGTATTCAGGAATTTGCAGCGCTTCCCTGCGAACGAAAACGCTATGTTGGTAACGGTTTTTAGTGTTGCAAATGCGCGCAGTGCATGGAGTAACAATTAAAGTACGCATAATCATAATTATGTTAAAAGAACCCACTCTCTCCCAAAAATTCCTCACTTCACTGTAGATGATTCTTTTTTACTAACTTTATATAATGGGACTTATATAAAGTTAGCCATCTACTGGGATGGCTGGTATTCTATCCAGTAGTTACAGATGCAAATGATTCTTCACCGTGGATCGCGTACAGATACCGCTACGTGAAATCTGCAAGGTAAATCCCCTGCATCTTTCTCAGAATCCACGTAGCGTTGTCAGTGACCGGGAGTTCGCTTTTTAAGCTATCTATGGGTAAATTAACACCAACGAACCAGATGCTGCCTGTTATCCAGGCCGAAGAAGATGTTCTGGACAGGCTTAAGGAGTTTGTCCAGGATCGGGAAGCCTTTTCACCCAATACCTGGCGGCAACTGATGAGCGTAATGCGGATCTGCCACAGATGGTCGATAGATAATCGCCGCCCATTTTTGCCTATGCTTCCGGCCGACCTTCGCGATTACCTGAACTGGCTGCAAGAAAACGGCCGAGCTTCTTCAACGATTGCGACACATGGATCTTTGATTTCGATGTTACACCGTAACGCCGGTCTTACACCGCCAAACGCTTCCCCTCTGGTTTTCCGGGCGGTGAAGAAGATAAATCGTGTTGCTGTCGTTACTGGCGAACGTACTGGCCAGGCCGTGCCCTTTCGTCTTGAGGATCTTCTTGAGCTTGATGCATTATGGTCTGGTCCTGCATCACTTCGCCAAAAACGTGATCTGGCTTTTCTGCATGTCGCTTACAGTACTTTGCTGCGTGTCAGTGAAATATCCCGTCTCCGCGTTCGCGATATCTCCAGGGCAACAGATGGCAGGATCATCCTTAACGTGAGCTATACCAAAACGATTGTTCAGACTGGCGGGCTGATCAAATCTCTCAGTTCGCAATCCTCGCACCGGTTGTCAGAATGGTTATCGTTGTCTGGTATTAGCACTGAACCTGATGCCTTTCTTTTTTGTCCGGTGCACCGTTCGGGTAGCGCAACTTTTTCAATCACCCGTCCGCTGAGCACGCCGGCGATGGAATCCATTTTTGCAAATGCCTGGCGTACGGTGGGTGCAGCAGAAACCCTCAGCCCAAATAAGGGGCGCTATAAACAGTGGACCGGTCACAGTGCGCGCGTAGGCGCTGCCCAGGATATGGCAGGCCGTGGTTATGCGGTCGCTCAGATTATGCAGGAAGGAACCTGGAAAAAACCTGAAACTTTAATGCGTTATATCCGTAACCTTCAGGCGCATGAAGGGGTTATGATTGATCTGATGGAAAAAAAACCATCAGGACAAAATTAATTAAATATGAATTCATAAAAAATAAGTATGAATTATGATTTTAATCTATCTGTTACTTCACTCAGAAACGTGCTGGGCCAGGATGGTGGTCAGGTTTAAACAGGGCGATTTTTCATGAGAAAGATGGGTCAATGGCCTGCTGACGTTGCCATAATAGGGAGAGTGATGTGTAGTCAATGAGTGGGTAGCACGCCAAGAATCAATTAAATTGGGCCAATATGTCATCCGGTCGAGTTAAAGACCTAATCAGTTAATGCCATTCAGGAAATCATTCAGCGTTCATTTTCTTTTTTATCTGGATGCTGCTTTTGGTTTGAAGGCTAACCAGACTGATTAGGCATTTTTTGCCTGAAAAAAATCCGGCAAAAAAACTGTTACTAAATGGGGTCATGCGCAACAGCGATCATTCCATGAATCGCGGTAGATAATATTCCCGTCAGTGTACTTCCAAGTAATCGCTTCATAACGTAACTCGAGCGTTTCCAGATGCGTACTGCTCATACCATTTGGAGCTAGGTACGGCGCAATCGTCGTGAGCTTGACGTTATCCAAGATGATATTGAAATACTCAGCCTCGATGCCAGATTCCAGGATGCGGTACATCTTGATTGTTGCCTTTTTCATTGTTCGACCTTCACACACAGCGCGATACAGGAGTGGTGTAGTCTGATCGAATTCTTTCACTATCGAGATAGGCCGATGAACGCGCGTTCCTGTGAGTTTTCCCCATTGTGGATGGGGTCCGCTTGGAAAACGGAAAATATCCTACGTTAAGCCTGTTCTTTTATCAGGGGCTGCTTTGAGCTGTGAAGTAGACATTACTGTCTTACAAGGCTGGAAAGAGCATCTGTTTAGATGCCTCCTTACGGCAGCTAATTATCCGGTAGCCTCAATTAGATTATATTGTTGACAATGAGGATGACATACATCATCCTCATTTTGGATGATGACTGTCATCCAAAATATTTTCAACCAGATGGTCTGCGCACCCGATACTTCTGGTGTCAACTGTCCTCGAACGAAGGAATCTTTCATATGAGTGCTCCACTGACCCAGTTTACTATTACCGAGGCGGTGCCTGGATACTGGCGTATAACCTTCAACAATCCGCCGCTGAACTTTTGCGATCCAGAAACCCTTATCGAGCTGCAGCAGATCGTCGGTCTCATCGAGTCCGATGACACGTTGCGGGTAGTCGTGTTCGATAGTGCTGACCCGGACTTCTTCGTCAACCACTACGACGTTTCCCGGTTCTCCGATTTTCCCCTGACGCCGGGGCCGACTGGGCTGCCGACGTTCATCGATACCACCACACGATTGACCGACTCCCCGGTAGTGACTATCGCGTTGATTCGGGGGCGAACCCGGGGCGGCGGTTCTGAGATTGCTCTTGCATGTGACATGCGCTTTGCCAGCCTGGAGCGAGCGATCTTCGCTCAGATCGAAGTCGGGGCAGGCGTCTTCCCGGGGGGCGGCGGAACTGAGCGCCTGCCACTACTCGTCGGACGGGCCAGGGCACTCGAAATCGTTCTCGGAAGTGACGATTTCGACGCTGCAACGGCAGCGAATTACGGGTGGGTGAACCGCGCACTTCCGGATGACCAGCTCGACGCTCATGTCGACAACCTCGCTCGGCGCATCGCGTCGTTCGACAAGCCTGCGCTTGCCGAGGCTAAGCGGCTAATCAACCGTAGAACCCTGCCGTCTGCTGATGACTTGATGGAGACACAGGGCGCATTCCTTAACGCGTTCTCTTGGCCGACGGTCTCTGAGCGGGGAGCTCGGATAGCGCAAAAGCGCGACGAAGTGGGGTCAGACTTCGAGGCACGCATGGGTTATCACCTCGGCAATCTCAGCACCGATACCCAATGATACCAACGTCGGCCCCCTGAAGGGGCCGACGCCCTGACGTCCGTTTACCTTAAGTGGATCGTTATCAAATTTGTCAGATGTCGCATCGCGGCCATAGGTTTATTCATGGGTAGTTCAAAAGCAGACAAAGCGGCAAGCCACGATCGAATCGTGGAAATCGCTGCGGCTCGAATGCGCAGCAGTGGCATAAACGGTGTTGGAGTCGCGGAGCTGATGCGGGAAGCCGGACTGACACACGGCGGGTTCTACCGTCATTTCGCATCCCGAGATGAGCTGGTCGGTGCTGCAGTAGAACGCGCGTTGGCTCAGGGAAGTGCGCGGACTGTGGCGACGTCCGGCCAGGGTGGCAGACGAGCGCTCGAAGCGATCATCGACGACTACCTCAGCCCAGCCCACCGCTCCCACCCTGAGGCCGGATGCGCAGTGGCCGGGTTGGCCGAGGATGTTTCGCGCGCGGACGACCGAACCCGCTCTGCCTATCGACGTCAGGTCAAGCAATACCTCGAGCTTCTGGCTGAGTTGACGCCGAGTACGGACGCCGCTGATGATCGACGTCGCTCTTGCCTGGTACTCAGCGCACTGGTTGGCGCCCTTGTCATGGCACGAGCAATCGGCGAAGGTAGCCTGTCCGATGAAATTCTCTTCGAGACCGCAACGGCACTGAAAGAATTTTAGCAGCCCGCATAGCGTGTACTTATGCGGTGAGTAAAGCACTTGCATTGACCTCTGGAAGCCACAGCACAAAGCGGCCGATCAAAACCGGTAGTGTCTGAGGCAGTTTCTATATTCAGGATTGCCGCTTCCCTACTTTTACTCTGAGTATGGTTTGCCGGGTTGTATTAAATTCTCGCGCAATGGCGCTGGTACTTATCCCGGTATTAAGACGTTCTGTCACTACTCTTTTTTGTTCCTCGCTCAGGACTGGTGGGCGACCAAAACGTTTACCTGAAGCTTTAGCTCGAGCAATACCTACATGGGTGCGCTCAAGAAGTAAGTCTCGTTCGAACTCAGCGACAGCAGAAATAACCTGCATGGTCATTTTCCCCGCGGGACTGGTGAGGTCTACTCCGCCCAAAGCTAAGCAGTGAACACGAATATCTGAATCTGCCAGTTGTTCTACTGTTTTTCTGATATCCATCGCATTTCGGCCCAGGCGGTCAAGCTTGGTGACTATCAGAACATCGCCGTTTTCCATACGGTCAAGCAGCCGGGCAAAGCCCGGCCGTTCACTGGCCGCCACCGAGCCGCTGATTTTTTCCTCAATCAGTCGCTGGGGCCTGACAATAAAACCCGCAGCTTCAATTTCCCGGCGCTGGTTTTCTGTGGTCTGCTCCAGAGTGGAGACCCGGCAGTAGGCAAAAACTCGTGACATTAGAAACTTTCCGTACGTAAAGGGTGTCCGAATTATAACGCCTGTACGAAATGAATTTCTCTTACTTTCGGACATATATAAGAATTGATGTACGAGGGGGCAGTTTGGATATCGAAAATTATTGTACGTTAAGGTTATTTTTTGTACCTCTGAGCTATGGTAAAGCTTGACCACTTTGACAGGCAGCTTTGAGCGAAGAGCGGAAATTTTACGTGGCTGCTATTGAGCAGGGCCTTCTTTGTGGTTCTGAATGTATGTTGACCCCCTGTCGATTCAGTTGACGGGCAAATCACCAACTCTTACGTTGTTTTCGCGGGTGTGAAAAAGCTCATCAGCAAATCCGGTATGGCGAGTGTTTACCGTGCCGGAATTCTGTTTCTGAATGGCGCAGGATTATGGGCCAGGGTCAATACACTCAATTCGGATACCTGAACAGAGGTGTATGGCGTATCCTTTTTTTCCAGGTTCTGAAAATACTGGTCATGTATTGATATGCGTGGCTACAACATGAGCAGCTAATTTTGCCGTTTCGACCAGTCTGCGCTGTGGCATGCCCTGATAAGCAGCAGCAGATAACCCTTTCAGTGTTACCACAATAAAGTCTGTAAGACAGTCTGCTGACTCCGGGTACACAGCCTTAAGCCAGTCATTTATGGCTGTAATTCCCGGTCTTGCCAGTTTACATGCCACTTCACGGGCATCTTTGTCATCTGCCCGCATGCCTTCGGTAACAAGGCATCCTCGCTGATGTTTATGACGGCCATATTGTCTGGCTGCTGCTACCAGCAAACCTTCCACGCCTTTCGCAACATTTTTATTAGTTGATAATAATTTGTTCAGGGGAAGCGCACTCTCCCGCGCATAACGCTCCAGGCTCCGTTCATACAGTCCAACCTTACTGCCATATGCAGCATAAAAACTTGGCGGCTTTATATTCAGCGCCTCAGTCAGGTTAGCAATACTGACAGCGTCATAGCCATGTTCATGAAAGAGTGCCTGTGCAATTGCTACTCCTGCTTCGCGATCAAAGGCAGGTCGCCGCAGTCTGTTTGCTTGTTTCATCTTGCCTCCAAAATCAGTTTATATAGTAATCGCTAAAAAGCATTAGCATCAAATGCTAAATTTATCTTATTGATATGGAAAGACTTGTTAAATTAAGTTTAATTTTCACTTGTGATACTTTAACTTTATATGTAGTGATCACTATATACATAACCCACAACAAGCAGGAGAATACACAGTGACTCACTCATTTCAGAACAAAATCGCGGTTGTGACCGGCGCATCATCCGGTATCGGTCTTGGTATCGCACAGGAATTAGCAGCACTCGGTGCAACCGTGATTATTACCGGGCGGGACAGGAATAAACTTGAATCTGCACTCAGTACTCTTGGACCGGATGCGAGTCAGTTTCAGGTGGATGTATCCAGTCTATCGGAACTAGATGATTTTTATCAGCAAATATTGTCCCGGGTTGGTCGCATCGACATCCTGATAGCAAATGCCGGAATGGGCGAATTTGAACCCCTCGGGCAGATAACCCCGGAGAAGTTCGATCGTCAGTTCACAACGAACGTCAGGGGTATCACGTTTACCGTTCAGAAAGCATTACCACTGATGAAACCAGGCAGCAGCATTGTAATTACAGGTTCAACGGCCTCCATTAATCCCGGTCAGGGCCTCAGTGTTTATGGAGGCACCAAGGCTGCTTTACGCGCAATGGTACGCAGCTGGATTCTGGACATAAAAGGTGCTGGCGTTCGCATTAATATTCTCAGCCCCGGACCGGTGGATACTCAATCCTTACACGATTTCCTTCCCGAACCCGTTGACGCCATCCTGCAGTATTTGCGTGACCGCAGTCCGATTGGTCGCATCGGCCAGACAGACGAAATAGCAAAAGCTGTTGTTTTCCTTGCCAGTGATGATGCCAGTTATATCAACGGCGCGGAAATTTTTGCCGATGGCGGCGCATCTCAGATCTGAACATTGTTACTGAAGAACTAAGGTTTTGGGCATCATAACAGTTCTACCTTCAAGGGGAACCGGCCCTACTGGCTCGATGTGATCCGGCACAGATGCTTCGTGCCGGAAGTGTACCTGTTGCGCTGATTTTCAGTGGCATTATTTAACGTGATTCGCCTGGTATATGCGTGGCGGATCTATTTCCCTCCTGATATGAAGAGAATAAATTATGGTTAATTCAGTTCACGCAGAAAATGAACAACGTTATTTCGATGAATTAAAAATTCAGCGGTTACTTGCTTCCTACGTCCACAACCTGGATGACGGAAAGTTTGCAGAGAATGCCGAGTTATTTAAACATGCTGAATTTATTGTTCTCAGTGATACGGCACATGGTAGTGAAGAGGTCGAGCAGTTTTTTAACCGCGGCGTTCAGCGCCATAAGGACGGAACTCCCCGTACGTGGCATAACGTTTCTAATGTGCTGGTAGATGTATCGCCATCCGGTAGTTCAGCCACTTGCGTCAGCTATTTCACTGTGCATCAGGAACTGGAGGGGTTTCCTTTGCAGCCTATATGTACAGGGCGGTATTACGACAGTTTTGAAAAACATGACGGTCAGTGGCGTTTTACGTCGCGCAACGTTGTTCCCCGGCTGATGGGCGAACTTCAGTTTCACGTAGGCACGCCCATCGACAGTTCACAGACTGAGGGGGTGTAGTAAAGATGAAAAAGACCGCGCTTGTTACCGGGAGCAATAAAGGGATTGGCTTTGCTATAGTCAGAGGCCTTGCAAGAACGGGTATGTCAGTCTGGATGGGTGCGCGCGATCGCAGTCGTGGTGAAGAAGCAGTTGCCATCCTGCGCCAGGAAGGTCTTGACGTCAGGCTACTGGAACTGGATGTTGCAGATGAAGCGAGCGTGCAGAACGCGGCTGCAGTACTTGCGCATGAACTGGGTTCTCTCGACGTTCTTGTTAATAATGCGGGCATTCTCAGTGACACCATCACACCTCCGAGCCAGGTTAGTATTAAAGACATGAAAGCGGTTTATGAAGTCAATCTCTTCGGCCCGGTACGCGTGACGCAGGCCTTTCTGTCCCTGCTCAAAGCTTCTGGAGAGGCCCGGATCGTAATGATGAGCAGCGGCGTGGGTTCTCTGACGCTGATTACCGATCCAACTTCGATATATTCAAGCGTTAATCTCCTTGATTATACCTCTTCGAAGGTCGCCCTGAATGCCGTTACGGTTTCATTCGCAAAGGAACTTGAACCCTTTGGGATCAAAGTGAACGCTGTTGAACCCGGCCATGTACGAACCGATTTAAATGCCAACACCGGCTTTCTGACACCGGATGAAGGGGCTGCAACGGCAATAAAAATGGCGTTAACGGGACCGGACGGACCTACAGGTGGTTTCTTCGGCAGTCACGGACGCCAGCCCTGGTAACAGGGGATGTCCGTTCGCCTGATACAATAACCGGGATGTCGGGAAAACAGACAAGCTACTGACTAAGCCGACAAACTGTCAGCCCGACGTCCCATCATTATCTACTGCGGTACGCAGTGGATTTGACTTTTTATACCAGTCAGTCATCAGTGCCAGAACGGCAAGCCATATCGGAACATAAATAATGTAGTGATGTAATGCGGGACCCCGGTCAGCTCATTGCTGCCCGGGGCAGCTTATTAACAGAGTCAGGAGAGCTGGAGCCATGTACCCGGAATACTCAGCGCAAACTCACTACCAAAAACGATCGCCGGCGTCTGAAAGCCGGGGAAACTGTCACCGTTCAGAACTCGTCTGGCAGCTTCTGTGGCCGCAAGCGGCGTATAGGAATATCCGTTAACCGTCCCGATCACAGCCCGGTGGGTCTTCCCGTCAGCCCCGGTAACTTCAGCAACTGCGCGTGCGCGATTTGCATCGCGTTCATCCTGCCCGGGCCCTTCAGGAAGCATGGACAAATCCCCCTGCGGAAAGGCATCCCCTGTGACATGCACAAACATCTCAATATCCGGAATACCGGTTGAATGCCATGCTGTTACCAGATCGCCAAAGGAAAGCGGCGCACAGGCAACGGGACCGTCGCCAAAATCAAACCAGCCGGGCTGTGCATCCTCTTTCGTCATCAGAATACCGTTAACACGTACCAGCAGGCCGGCTGCGATTATTTCGCCTGCGCTGACGGCAGACCCCCGGGACATCGTTCCGGCCACCTGTAATGCTATACGCAACCGTCGTGATTCCGGTACATGTCGTGCAAGGCGAACGGCCAGGCAGTCGGTAGGCACCACGTCCCAGCCCACGCCCGGCAATAGCATACTCCCGGCCCGCGCCGCTCTTTCTCCCAGTGACTCAGCCAGCCGGTAAACGTTAATTTCCGCTGTGATATCAAGGTAATGAATACCCTGGTCTATACAGGCTTTCATCAGTGGTTCTGCCGTAGCAGCAAACGGCCCGGCGCAGTTCAGCACAGCGCCGATGCCTGCCAGCTGCAGCGCGGTTTCAGCAGCGTCCTCCAGGCCGAATACCCGCATACTGACGTCAAGTTCACAGGCAAGTGCGGCCAGCCGCTGCCTGTTTCTGCCGGCAATAATAATATTCAGGCCGGCACTTTTAGCCTGCGCGGCGGTCATGCGTCCCGTGTAACCGGTGGCGCCATAAATCAGTAATGTTTTCATGGTTGAGGGTGCTGCCATTCTTTATAAACAAATTCCAAGCTGTAGCCATCGGGGTCGAAAACGCCAGCGGCGTAGTAACGGGGATCGTAGTGAAGCCGGACACCGGGTGCACCATTGTCAGACGCGCCGGCACGCATGGCTGAAGCATAGGCTTCATTCACCATTGTCTGATTTCGCGCGACAAACCCGACATGTACAGCAGCTGGTGCAACAGTTCCTTCGCGTAGCCAGAAAAAGATCCGGCCCTCAGCACCGAACCCTTTCAAATCCGGGTGGCCGGGCGGCCCCTCTTTTCCGTCATAATCATGACGAACCGTGATGCCGAGAGGGGCAAGCGCTTCCGTATAGAAACGGACAGAACGGTCTGTATCGCTGACCGTTAAAAACAGATGATCGAGCATAAAACCTCCGGAAGGATTCAGATTTGGTAGCCGCCGGCGACCTCGATGGATTGTGCGTTGATCCAGACGCTGTCATCAGAGACCAGGCCTGCGATAACCCGGCCGACATCATCCGGCTCCCCCACGCGTTCCAGCGCGGTCTGTGAGGCGAGTAGCGCCTCAATTTCATCATTCAGCCCTCCGCCAAGCGACGTACGGATTGCACCCGGAGAGACTGCGTTTGCCCGGATGCGCCGCGGCCCGAACTCTTTGGCCATATAGCGGGTCAGTACTTCAAGGCCGCCTTTAAAGGCAGCGTAGGGCGCAACACCTGCCGTAGCCACGCGCGTGGTGGCGCTGGTAACGTTGATGATGTGTCCTCCATCACAAATCAGAGGCAGCAGCTTTTGGGTCAGGAAAAAAGGGCCCTTCAGGTGTACGGCAAAAAGAGTGTCGAACTCACTCTCCGTCACCGTTTCAATCGGGTTGAAGAGCCCAAACCCGGCGTTGTTTACCAGCACGTCAATCTGCTCACGTTCCCAGGTGACACTGACTATGTCCAGTAAGGCGTCGCGGAAAGTGCCGAAGGTTTCGGTACGAGCCACATCCAGATGCAGCGCAACGGCACGACCGCCTGACGCTTCAATTTCCTTCACAACCCTCAGGGCAGCTTCAGGGTGGCGTTTATAAGTCACAATAACTCCCATCCCTTTAGCCGCGCACTGCTGCGCCACGCTGGCGCCGATCCCGCCACTGCCGCCGGTAATCAGTACAATTTTCATGATTTCATCCTTTCTTCCTGCGATATGAAAAAGGATAAAGTACCCCGGAGCGGTCAGCCTCTGCGTTCCTGCTCGATTCTTGCCTTTTTCTGCTTTATGCTCGCTTTATTCACCCTACTGAGGAGGCCGACTTTGACACTGGAACCCCTGCTTGACGAGCTGCGTCTCCTGGCCGCTCATGCCCGAAACTGGCGAACCGAAACCGGTATCCCCCGTGTGGCAATGGTGCAAGGTGACGTTCCCCCACATGCGCTGGCTGCGGTTTATGAGCCGATGGTTAATCTCATACTGCGTGGCAGTAAATCCATGACGGTGGGAGACCGGGTGTTTAATTACAATCCTGCTTCTTACTTTGTCATGTCAGTAGACCTGCCAGCCGTAGGCGCAGTCCACCCTGAGGCCACCGGTGAGCCGTATCTCGCGGTCAGCCTGACCCTGACGCCCGAACGGATTGCGACGCTGCTGGCTGATTTACCTCCCGTGAAGGCCGATTCACAGTCGGGTGCTTTTTCCGTGGCTGCCGTCACGCCCGAACTGCTGGATGCCTGGGTGAGAATGCTTCGCCTGATGAACACGCCTGAAGATATCCCCGCTCTCGGGCCGGTGTATGAACGTGAGATTCTTTATCATGTTCTGAAAGGCCCACACGGCTGGATGCTGAGGGATATTGCTTCACCGGGAACTATGCTGGCGCGAATTGGTAATGCGATACGCTGGATAAGACATAATTTTGCTGATGAATTTGTGGTCGAATCACTGGCCGGACAGGAAGCTATGAGCGTATCGGCCTTTCATCGTCATTTTAAGGCCGTGACAAACATGAGCCCGGTTCAGTATCAGAAGCGCGTCCGCCTTCTTAATGCCAGAACTCGGCTGCTGGTGCGGCAGCAAAGCGTCACGTCTGTTGCCATGGAGGTGGGTTATCGCAGCGTGCCCCAGTTTAATCGTGAGTACGCCCGTTTCTTTGGCCGCTCTCCTTTAAAAGATGCTGCAAGCCTCCGGAACAAGGATGAAAATGCAGAAAGCGCTCTGAATCACCATGATTAATGCGACAGTACATTTGCTGCCAGTCACTGAATAACTCATCTTTCGATGTTTTATTCAGTGACTGGCAGCCAGGCAAACCCAACAGGCAGTAACTCAGACGTGGTTCATTTTCGTAAAGTCACGACCGGCAGTATTACTCATCATTTCTGACAGACGGCTTCGATGTTATTACCGTCAGGATCCAGGACATAAGCCGCGTAATATTGAGAGTGGTAATGGTTGCGAATTCCCGGTGCGCCATTGTCTTCACCCCCCGCCTGTAGAGCGGCACGCCAGAATGCGTCGACTGAAGCCCGTTCACTGGCAGCAAAAGCCAGATGTGTTGAAGCCCCTGCTATGTCTTTATCATGAAGCCAGATCCTCGGATATCCCTCCGGGCCCAGCCCGTACCGGGCACCGCCTGTTAAAGTCCGCTCCGGAGGCACAGAAATAATCAGCCTGAACCCCAGAGGAGCGAGGGCTGCTTCAAAAAATTTAAGCGATACCTGCGCATTTTTTACTGCAATTTCAACATGGTCGATAACAGACATGACTTTTATCTCCGGGTTAAACATTAATTGGCGTCACGAGTGCGCTGAATGCCTGACCGGCCATCTGAGCCACGGCAGTTAACCTGGCTTTTGACAGTCCCGTTACTGCGGCTGCGGAAAAGCCCCGCAGCGTTGTCACGACAAAATCAGAAAGCTCGCGGTCCCGTGAAGGTTCACACTGCCGGATATAACTTCTGATGAACTGAATCCCAGCCTCACCATAGCGACTTGCCAGCTCACGGGCCTGCGGATCGTCGGCACGCATACCTTCAGCCACAAGACAACCTCGCTGCGCCGGAGAGCGGACATATAGCCGCGCAGCAGTCATAAAGAGATCTGAAACTGCCTCATCCAGCGGCCTGCCCTGTGTCAAAATTTTGTCAGCCGGAAGATTTCCCTCTGCTACGTACAGATTCAGACAGCGTTCAAACAGCCCTGATTTACTACCGTAAGCGGCGTAAAGGCTGGGAGGGTTTATATTGAGCTTCTTTGTCAGTTCCGTAATACCTACAGCATCATAACCACGCTGATGAAACAGCGCTTTAGCCGTCTGCACGCCGGACGCCCTGTCAAATATCCGCCTGGGCGCCTTTTGTTTTTCACTATCGCTCATATGTTTTATCCCTTGCATCACAAATATGTAAGCTATCATCTTAAAGCTTTCTTGTAGTGATCGCTATATTCAGGTGATGACAGCCCGCATGAGTATGTATATAGTGAGCACTACAAACTTAAAAATGGTACATATATGAATCAGTCATTTAAGAGTAAGGTCACCGTTATCACCGGTGGCGGAAGCGGCATTGGTCTGGCTATAGCGAAAAGCATGAGTGATGATGGCGCAGATGTCATTATCACTGGCCGGAATGCAGAAACCCTTCAGGAGGCGGTAAAGGCTCTGGGGAAAAATGTTAAAGGTATTGTTGCTGACGTCAGCAGTAAGGTTAGTCTTGATGCGCTTTATGAACAGGTTAAAGCGGAATTCGGACACATTGATATTCTTGTCGCTAATGCCGGCGGTGGGGTTCATGCCCCGCTTGGTGAAATAACTGAAAAACAAATCAACGACCAGTTTGCCACAAATGTTAAAGGCGTTGTTCTGACTGTTCAGCAGGCGTTGCCCCTGCTTGGAAAGGGTTCAAGCGTGGTTATCATTGGTTCGACGGCTTCAGCAGACCCGGGACCCACCATGAGTATTTATGGTGCGACCAAAGCCGCAGTCAGAAACATGGTGAGAAGCTGGATTACAGAGCTGCGCGGTTCGGGTATACGCATAAATATCGTCAGCCCGGGCCCTGTGAATACAGCGTCGCTCAGAGCCGCATTCGGCGATAATGCCGAAGAAGGGATCGCCTTCCTCACCGCTAAAAGTCCGCTGGGACGTATCGGAGAGCCGGAAGAAATAGCTTCTGTTGTTTCATTCCTGGCCAGTGATGCCTCAAGTTATGTGAATGGTATAGAGCTGTTCGCTGATGGGGGCGCCTCTCAGAGCTGAAAGAGGGCGGTAAGTTCATTTTACACAAAAGCACTTCGGCCCACCGTTTGCGTTGGTGCGGAGCGCAGATGTCCGCTTCTGGCACAGAGCAGCCCAAAAGGATTTTATTGGGCTGCTATGAGCGATAAGCTCTTGTGCTAAATGACGCTTTCTAAGGAGCATGCAAAATATGTTCGACCATTCTACCCACCCCGAAGTCGCCGAATGGTTTGCAAGGTTCGGTGTTGCCGAGGTGTCATATAGCGGGTGTTCCGTCGACCTAACCAACGAACCGCCTGAGCACTGGTTTTACAAGCGCAACAACTTGCGGCCTGAAAGCCTGAAACTGGATTTGCGCATCCCATCTAACGGAAACTGGTTGGTCGACCTATCGCGTCATGACAAGCTGTTCAACATTCAGTGGCGCCCAAATGATGACTTGCGCATCGAGTCGGAGCAACTGCGCTACCGAAAATTGATCAAATGGCCTCGACTATACAGCCTCATGGATTTTCCCCTGCTGGCTGGGCAACTTGAGCAATGCCTGGATAGGGTCCGCTTGGAAAACGGAAAATATCCTACGTTAAGCCTGTTTTTTAAGCAGGAATGACAGGCAGTTTTGAGTGAACAGCGGACGCTGGGGTTCTTTATAAAAATTCGGTTTGTGTTGTTTTGCATTAGTTTAGAGACGAAAAATATTGCGTCGGTGATTTACCCAGCGCTTTTCTGAACATCGTAATAAATGCGCTGACCGAATCATATCCCAGCGTTCCGGCTACGCGCTGCACGGACTGACCTTCAGCCAGATGGCTCAGGGCAATCATCAAATGCAGTTGCTGACGCCAGCGACCAAAGCTCATTCCTGTCGCCTCTTTTATCAGCCTGGCCAGCGATCGTTCGCTGGTGACCAGATGTGCAGCCCACTGCTTTAACGTTCGCCGATCATCAGGCTCATTAAAAAGTGCCTCCGCCATATTCCGGATTTTAGGATGATCGGATACGGGAAGATGGAGCGCTTCAACCGGCACATCCGGAATATGCTCCAGCAGCACCGCTGCGAGCCTGGCAGTTTTACTGTCAGGAGAATAAGCCTGTCCCTGTTCTGCCAGATACAGAACAAGCTCGCGGACCAGAGAAGTAATCGCCAGGGTACAACAGATTTCCGGCATCGCTGCCGCGCCGGGTTCGATAAACAGAAAGCAGGTATCTGCATTCTTCGTGACCCGGCAACTGTGGGGGATTTCACCCGGAACCCAGACAGCATGTCCGGGTGGAACAAGCCACAGCGCATCCTCAACCTCACAGCTCACTGCACCGCGCAAAGAGATAATAAGTTGTCCCTTACGGTGAGCGTGCGGACTCTGACCTGCATACTCGCCTGACGATGATACATGCAGCGCGATAGCAGCCTGACTGAAAGCATCGGAATTAAACTCATCCGGTGAGGTCACCGGTTTTTTATTAAGTGGCATGATTTAGTTATATGTTGTCAGGTTATCTATATTCTGTAACTCATGCGTCCTTTAAAGTCTTTCTTTTTACCAGAGAAAGCAAAATTTATGTCCCACACTACGAACAAGTGGTCTTCAATCATACTTGTGACCGGCATCCTTTTTATAGCTATCAACCTGCGTGTTCCTTTTACCGCTATCGCACCCGTTTTAGAGTCTATTCGCCATGATTTTGGGCTAAGTATTACTGCCGTTGGGTTGCTTAACTCGCTGCCTTTACTGGCATTTGCCGCCTTTTCACCGCTGAGCGCATCCATCTCACACAAGTACGGTCTTGAACGCACCCTTTTTGGTGCCCTGGCCGTGATTTCAGCGGGCATCCTGCTTCGCTCCACAGGCAGTGTCTGGGCGCTTTATGGCGGAACCATATTGATAGGTATCGGGATTGCCCTCGGCAATGTCCTGTTGCCTGGCCTTATCAAACGCGACTTTTCTGGCAACGTGGCTTCCGTGACGGGGGCATATTCCATCACCATGGGCGCGGCTGGTGCTATTGGTTCAGCCGTTGTCATTCCTCTGACGCAGAACTGGGGCTGGAACATCGCGTTAGCCATGTTGGTTATTGCACCGCTGCTTGCGTTGCTTTTATGGTTGCCCCAGTTAAAGATGAAGCATCAGTTGCCAGCAGCGGGTGAGAAAACAACGGCGACCGTCGCGGTCTGGCGCTCGCCTCTGGCATGGCAGGTCACCTTGTTTATGGGCCTGAATGCGATGCCGTTTTATGTTGCTGTCGGCTGGCTGCCCGCCATTCTAACGGACAGTGGACTCTCCTCAGCCCAGGCCGGTGAAGTACACGGCATTCTTCAGCTGACCACCGCCATTCCCGGCCTGATTCTGGCCGCCACGCTGCGTCGCCTCAACGATCAGAAAGCAGCCGCTGCCGGCGTCAGCCTGTTAACCGCTGCGTCCTTTATCGGCATCATGTACCTGCCGAATCTGGCGATGCTGTGGGCTGCTCTTCTCGGCTTCAGCTCGGGTGCCAGTATGATGCTGGGCCTGACCTTCATCGGACTTCGTACCAAAAATGCCGGTGACGCCGCCGCGCTGTCAGGCATGGCGCAGAGCGTCGGTTATCTGATGGCGGCGATGGGTCCGCTGCTGCTGGGCAAAGTACAGGAGTTGTCCGGAGGCTGGACATTGCCATTACTGATGACCGCAGCAATCGCGGTCGCAGGTGCCTGCACCGGAATGGCTGCCGGACGAAATGCGCATCTGGAACCTGTACAGCAGACGGGCTGAATTGGCTGGCACCACAGGGGAACGATCGGTTCCTCTGCTGTGGATGCTGTCCATTATCGTTCTGAAGCGTACTCTTGCTCTCAAGACCATCTCTTACCGGGAAGGCCGTTTCTCACCTGCGACATCGTTGAAAAGTTCGCCGACCCAGTCAGCAAAAGCACGCACGGCGGGAGAGAGAAAACGCTGATGCGGATAGAGCATCGTCACCGGCACGGAAGGTGGCTGCCAGTCCGCCAGAACCTCGACCAGTTTGCCTTGCCGCAGATTCTCCGAAATCACATTCTCAGCAAGCTGCGCCAGCCCAAAACCCTCAAGACAGAGTCTGATATAGAGTCCCGTTTCGTTAACGGCTGCGTCCCCTTCTACCGGAACGGAAAGCATCTCAGTGCCACGCGTAAAACGCAGTTCATTGGTCCGTCTTCCCGAACCGGAAAAGTAATGGATTGCCCTATGCTGCGACAACGCTTCAGGCGTCTCAGGGATACCGTACTCCCTGAGATAGTCCGGCGAGGCACAGGTCACCCAGCGAAACCGGCCAAGGGGACGGGCAACCAGCGTGGAGTCGGTTAATTCCCCGGTTCTGATGACGCAATCCACACCTTCCTGAACAAGATCAACCTGCCGGTCGCTGACGCCAATCATCAGATAAATATCCGGATAGAGCCGGTAAAAATCTTTCAGATTCGGCATGACGATAAAATGGGCGATCCCACCGGGCATATCTATCCGCAGTCGCCCCTGGGGCCGTCTGACGGAATCGATCAGGCTGGATTCCGTGTGTTCAATCAGTGAAAGGATTTCCCGGCACTGCGCAAGATACTGCAGGCCTTCAGGAGTGAGTCTGACCCGCCTCGTCGTCCGGTTAAGCAGACGCACCTGCAGGTATCTCTCCAGATTTTTAATCGTGCTGGTGACGGTGGAAGCTGGCAGTGACAGTGTCTCTGCCGCGCGCACAAAGCTTCCGGCTTCAGCAACTCTTATAAAGACCTGCATAGCCTGAATCCGATCCATCGTCCTGCTCCTGGGTAAAAGTGAGTCTGATTATTCGCGAATTATGAATTATGAAAACGTTTTAAGCATCTTTTTTAGGCTAATGACGTGGCGTATCGTTTCCCCATTAATCAGGAAAGAGGCAGGTTTAATGACCGACTACATCCGAAATATTGTTAACAATCAGAATGTCACTTCACGGGCTACGTTGATTCGTGGCGCGACGATACTGAGCATGGACGGGAACGTCGGTAACATTGAGCGCGGCGATATTCTCATCAACGGCTCAACGATTACCGCCGTGGGCCAGAACCTTGATGTGCAGGGTGCGCATGTCATTGATGCCACCAACATGATCGCCATGCCGGGAATGGTCGATTCTCATCGTCACGCATGGGAAGGACAGCTGCGCCGCATTAACCCAAACGCCACCTGCCTGGACGACTACAGCAACGCCACGCACTTCTCCTTCGCTAAATATTACCGTCCTGCCGATATCTATGTTGGCAACCTGCTGACGGCGCTGGGCGCTATTGACGCGGGCATCACCATGATGATCGATAACTCGCACAACAGCCGAACCGCAGCGCATTCCGATGCCGCCGTGGAGGCCCTGCTTGATACCGGCATTCGTGCCATTCATGCTTCCGGCGCACCGGTAGCTGGCGAATGGGATAAAGCCCACTGGCCGGGAAACTGGCAGCGTCTGCAGGATAAGTATTTCACCGACAACCCTGAAAGCCTGGTCTCTCTCGCCGTCATGGCCCAGCTGGAGCCGGAGTTGTGGGCCGAGGCCCGCAGGCTGGGACTGTCGATTGTCACTGAGTTCTTTGGCGCTGAGATGGGGTCTGAACTTGAGTCGCTGCATCAGCAAGGGCTGCTGGGTCCGGACAATATTTTCAATCACTGCACGGCGCTGCCCGACCGGGGATGGAAAATTCTACGGGAGGCCGGTGTCCGGGTGAATGTCTGCCCGCGCTCAGATTCGCACTATGGCATCGAAAGCGGGATGTTCGCCATTGAGGCCGCGCAGCGTCATGGCATCAACCCTGGCCTGAGCGTAGACAATGAAACGTCGTACAGCACCGATATGTTTATGGAGATGCGCGTCGCCTTTTACCTGCAGCGCGTGATGGGCATGCATCAGCAGCAGTGCTGCGATTCTGAACATGCGCTGAAAACGCTTCCGGCGGCGCAACTCCTTAAAGCCGCGACTCTTGATGGCGCTGCCTGTGCAGGGCTGCAGGACAAAGTGGGCAGCCTGACGCCAGGCAAACAAGCCGACCTGGTGCTGATTAGCGTCAGTGATCTCAATCTTTACCCGTCCGGCAATGCCTTTGGCACGGTGGTTCATGCCGCCGAGCGCAGCAACATCGACACCGTCATGATCGGCGGACGCATCGTTAAACAGAACGGTAAGGTGCTGGGCGTAGACAGCGCGCGACTACGTGCGGCGATTGATGAGTCGCGTGAGCACCTTTTTGCAGCCTCTGGCTACCAGCCTGACATTTTTGCTGACACCTTCCTGCCGCTGGTGCAGGCCGACTGACCAGGGTGAAAAGCATGGGCATGATCTATTACGTAATCGCTTTTGCCGCAGGTCTGGGGATCACCCTGCAGACGACCCTGAACAGCCAGCTGGCAAAGGGACTGGGCGGCGACCCGGTCACTGCGGCGCTGTTTTCATTTACGGCGGGCGCGTTCAGTCTGGGGATTTACGCGCTGCTGCGGGGTGGGTTGATGACATCGCTAGCGGCGATCCCGTCGCAACCCCTCTGGAGTCTGGCGGGCGGAATGATAGGCGCATGTGCCCTGTTCAGCTATGTCGTGCTTGCGCCGAAAATCGGGTTTTCAGCTCTGCTCGGGCTGGCGATTGTCGGACAGTTACTTTCCTCGCAGATGATTGACCATTTTGGCTTGCTGGGCGCTGTGCGGCGTCCGGTTTCGTTACTCAGGCTGGGGGGAATGGTTGTCATGCTGATCGGACTTGCCGTCATGCTTTTCGGCGATCGGCTCTCTGCACGTTTTCTGCAGTAACTGCGTTATCCACTTTTGCCCTCGTGCAGTACGACCTTTTATATCCGGAGGATTATCATGTTTTCAATTGCAGCTGAGGTCAGGAATACGCTCGGAGAGTGCCCGCTGTGGTGTGAAAGAACCCGCAGGCTCTACTGGACTGACATTGAAGCCAGTGAACTGCTCGCCATAGAAGAAGGCAATGATGCTGTGATGCGCTGGTCGCTGCCTGAACGCCTCGGCTCCTTTGCACTGACTGAACAAAGTCACATTCTGCTGATGGGATTCGCGTCAAGGCTGGCTTTCTATGATCTCAACAGCGGGTTAATTACCCCAGTGGCCGCTTCACCGGGAGGCACCGGCACCCGCATAGGTGATGGACGATGTGACCGTGCCGGTAATTTTGTCTTCGGGACGATGGATGACGGTTATCCCGTTAAAGCCATCGGTAAGTTTCATCGACTCAACGCGGCAACGCTGACTGTTGAGATGCTTGCACTGCCCGATGTCGCTATACCGAACAGCATCTGTTTCAGCCCCGATGGCGGCACGCTCTATTACTGTGACTCGATGCAGGGTCGGATAATGTGCTGTGATTACCCCTCGCTGCAGAACCAGCGCGTGTTCGCCGAAAGCGAAGGCAGCGGCGCGCCTGACGGCTCCTGCGTGGATGAGATGGGCTATCTATGGAATGCTGAATGGGGGGGGAACCGTGTTGTCCGTTACCGCCCGGATGGGACCACAGACGTTATTCTGACGTCACCTGGAATCCAGAGCACCTGTCCGACACTCGCCGGTGAGGGTTTTACCCGTCTCTATTGCACCACGGCTACAGTGGGACTCACTGCGCTGTCTGAATATGACGGTGCATTGCTCAAAGCTAAATCTGATCTCAGTCCCGGATTACCTGAAAACCGCTTTGCGGCACACACAGTTTAATGGTTTTGATACTGATAGAAATTTGGCAGTTCTGGCTCAAAGAAAACGTCCGCTTCTGGCACAGGGCTGCTGTTGCAGCCCTGACAACCTTAGACTTCAATCGACTTTAGACTTCAATCGACTCAGAGATCTCTAACGTATCATCGACTTCAATGCCCAGATAACGCACTGTGCTTTCTAGTTTCTTATGACCCAACAGAAGTTGGATCACCCGGAGATTCTTGGTCTTCTTGTATATCAGGTAAGGTTTTGTTCTTCTCATGGAATGTGTGCTGTACAGCGAATCTTCGAGATCAAGCTTTTCTACCCATCCATGAAAAATACGGTTGTATTGCCGGGTTGAAATGTGTTGGCAGGAACCGACCCGAGATTGGAACAAGTAGTCTTTACTGTGCAGATTGCCCCGCTTTATTAGCGCTGCAACTGCTTCTCTTGTCCCTTTGGTTATCTCAAATTGGACGGGGCTACCGGTTTTCTGTTGTAACACCGTTGCTCTGCTCGCAACAGAACTGCCATATGCAACATCTGATACTTTGAGTTTTACCAAATCACAACCCCGAAGTTTACTGTCTAAAGCCATGTTGAACAGGGCTAGATCGCGTGTTTTTCCTTCCAGTTCAAGTCTGATTCGAATCCCCCAGATATGAGATATCTGAAGCGGTCTTTTTTGTCCGATGATACGATTTTTGTTCCACGGTGACGTGTTCATGCCCAAACCTCCTGCAATGTAGGAGATTTAAGTATGATTGTCCCTCATGAGCGAAAAGCAGGCGCTCCGAAAGCAGCAAGACATAACAGCAATCTTGCGCTCATCGTTATTACCGCATGCCTTAAAACGGCATGCGGGTGGTGGCGGATGTCACTTACCTCTCTGCAGCCACGCGATATTGCTAGCGCAAGCTATTCTTACTGAACTCACTACGTTCCTGATGGATTTGAAATCAGCAGCCGCCAACCTCCGTCAACGCTTCGCAACAACACCTGCGTTGCTGTACCGGACTCTTCGTGCAGTGTTCTATCCTTAGTGGTTATGGTCAAAGTCCAGTCAATAATAAGCAGAGCCATTTCACCGGCGGAGAGGATCGAGCGGATATGGTTTCTGATAACTGGCTGGGATGATGTCAGTGACAAAAAAGTGTCCCGAAGCTTTTCAGGATCGCTTTCGATGACCACACCATCAGTCATTTTCATAGTGGCACGGTTACTGAACAGAGCCAGCAGGTCATCAACCCTGCCTGCATTGAAAGCATCATCAAACGCGGCTATCGTTTCGACAGGCGAATGGTAGACTGCTGTCCCCCCTTCAATGGCGGCTGTAAATTTTAACAGGTGGCTGGCGACCTCTGTAGGGGCCTCCAGAGGCAAGAGATGTCCGACGTCTGGAATGATATACATTGATGCATGTGAAATAAGGGGCAGCAATTCTCTTTGCAGAGTAGCCGGAAGGTCTACACGATCCAACTCCCCTGAAATGACCGTCACAGGGACATTAATTGAGGCCACTTCCTGGGTAATGTCTTCGCCGATAGCCGTATTAGGCCAGCCTTCTTTGGCCTCGGATGAGGCCCTCAAACTGTCCTCGATTACCTGTTCACGCAGAGCAGAACTTAGTGCCCCCGCTGTCAGGACATTATCAATCACAAAGCCGACAGATTCGCGGCTGTTATATGCGCTGGATAACGTATCGCGCTGCTCAGGCGTGAGACGCATAGGTGAAGGTGGAGAGGGAGCGATAAGCATCAGGCCTTCAAGACCTGCAGGCCGACGCGACGCCATCAGTTGGGCAACTTTTCCCCCCATCGAATGGCCAACAAGAATGTAGCGTTTAAGCTCAAGCGCTGAAATAACCCCTTCGGCATCCCGAGCAAGGTCACCAATTCGGTATCCTGATTTAGGTGCGTCTGAGCCCCCCCAGCCCCGGTGGTCGATTGCAACTGTGCGGTAGTGGTCAGGTAACTGACTTATCACGCTCTCCCAGGTACGGGATGAACCGCCATAATAATGCAAAAATACCAGTGCAATTTCACCGCTGCCCTGTTGCTCAATGTGGATACCCGTTCCATTCACCTTAATTTTCATCGTCTCATGCCTCTTCATGTAATTAAGGTAATGGTAATTGCTGTCATGAGTGATGATAATCAGCGTAATTGTGTCGACAGCCGATACTCTGATTATCGAATGGTGGTAAGTAATGGACAGGTTCACCAGCATGCAGATTTTTATCGCGGCAGTGGATGAAGGCAGTTTCGCCGCCGCCGCGAGACGTTTTAAGCTTTCGGCTGCAATGGCAGGAAAGCATGTCAGCGCTATAGAATCTGATCTAAATGTACGACTTCTTCAGCGTTCAACACGCCGTCTTAGCCTGACGGATGCCGGTGAGCGGTATTATGAACGTTGCAAAGTTATTCTTGAGGTTCTTGAGGATGCGAACCGGGAAGCCAGTGATGTTCAGAAAACACCGAAGGGGTTGCTTCGCGTTGCAGCACCGGTCGCCTTCGGTGCAATGCATCTTGGTAGGATCGTATCACGCTATCTGGAGCAATTTCCGGAGGTCAGTCTGGACGTTGTACTGGAGGATAAATACGCCGATCTACTCGAAAATCGAATCGATGTTGCCATCCGAGTTGGGCGTCTTGAGGATCCGACACTGGTTACGCGGCGGCTGGCACCTTGCAGGATGGTTTTGTGCGCCTCACCGGAGTATTTGAAAAAACATGGCACACCAGAGACGCCGGATGATCTTTCCCGTGCGCCTCGACTGGCGTTCAGCCAGGCGGTTTCAGCGGGAGACTGGACGATTTATGATGCACAAGGCAGGCCGCACAGTATTGAAGGCCCATGCCGTATGACTGCCAATAACATTCAGTTGCTTCTTGAATCTGTACTGGCCGGAACAGGCATTGCTTACGGGCCCAACTTTGTTTTTGGCGAGCATATTAAGCAGGGCAAGCTGATAAAGCTGCTGCCAGCATACCGGACGACTGAACTTACTATTCAGGCTGTTTATCCCAGCGCGATCCGTATTCCTTTCAAGGTTCGCAGCTTTGTTGATTTTATTGCTAAAGCGTTAGGAGATACACCGCTGTGGGGAGAAGAAAATTGAAATATGCAAGAAGTAACGTCTGCTGTTGGCACGCAGCAGACAAACACCTGACGCTGAAGGTCTGCTGAGAGCGAAAAGTGGACATTGTATCCCATTAGCTTGAGTGAAGGGCATTCCACTCATCACGAGTAATCTCCCACAATTCTGAGTCCAGAAGCCCGCTGACAAACTGTTTCTTTTCCGTTTTGATTAGTCGCATACCGCTACTGGCTGAAATGTGCTGAGAACGTATATTTTCGGCCGCTTTTGGGGCTCGCAAAACAGGCTTGTTCAAAGTATTAAACCAGTAATTTGTAACCGCAATACTTGCTTCCCTCATTAATCCCTGCCCCTGATACTCAGGTACCAACCAGAAACCACGATTATTATCTTCCGCTTCGTCCAGGCAGATAACGCCTATCAAATTGTCAGGGTTATCCCGGTGCCGTATGGTCCAAACCCAGGCATGGCCTTTTGCCATAGCAGGCAGCGCGACATTATTCACGTAATGCGCTGCACCATTGTCAGGAAAGGGCCAGGGAACTGATGACACCATATAACGCACAATTTCCCAGCGCGGATAGAGCTTCTGAATCTGGAGTGCATCTTTGGAAACTAATGGCTTTAATAGCAAACGATCTGTTTTTAGCGTGGGTATCAGCATGCGCTATTTTCCTTACTGATTAAAAGGTCCATTACTATTTTCTGTTAGTCCAATACTTAATGTAATTCATTTTGACGTGCTCCCTAATTTTTAATGCAACGCGATGTTAGTAATGTCCGCTATTGGCACACAGCGGACTTTACTTACATAGATGATGTGTCAGGCTGCTAGTCACAGGGAGTTAACTATTACGCCATGACTGCAAATAAATACGGTTATTTCAGCTTTTTAGGTTTTATGAAGCGCTTGTATCCGGCAAACCTGTGACGCGCTGTAGCCCGTAGCATCAGCCGTTTCCTGGATACTCAGTTTCTTTACCTGTCTGTAGTACAAGACTTTCTGATGTCGCTCCTGATCGGCCTGTTTACCCCGGTATTTCCCCAGTGTATGTGCCCGTTCAATTCCCTGCTTTTGACGCAGGCGGCGGCTCAGCCAGTCCTTATGCGACATCGCGGCCATCAGGTCGATAAGCATGTTATTGATGGCTGTTATCACGGCGCGGGTGATTGGGTCAGCCTGCGAAGGGTCTTTATCCGACAAAGCCTGCCATGAGGTGGGCACATCCAGGCTGACAATACGCAGCTCGTGTTGTTCTATCTGCTTTTTCAGCGTCATCCAGTCGCTGTTGCTCAGACGGGTCAGGCGGTCTATCTGCTCGACCAGTAAAATATCATTGTGGTGACTGTCCATCAGTAAGCGACCCAGTTCCGGACGGTCAAGTTTTGTCCCGCTGATGTTCTCCCGGTAGTAACTGGCTATTTTATGCCCCCGTTCCTGGACGAACTGCTCCAGCATCTCTTTTGCCCGATCGGCAAACTGATCTTCCGTCGATGCCCTTAAATAAGCTCTGATGAACATTTTTTCACCGCATTATCGCATTTAGGTTATTGCATTTAATCTGTCGCATATAGGTTATGTCATTCATTGTATTACGTCACGTTTTGATTATGGCGTAAGGGTGTACCCTTATGCGATACCATTTTTGTTAAAAATTCCGCATCAAATAATTTATGAGGGAAACTATATGGCAAGGAGGCAGATTCTTTCTCTGTCGGAAAGAGAATCATTACTGGCATTACCGGACGATGAGTTAACGCTGACACGAATGGCGTATTTTAGTGAGCATGATCTGGCGCTTATCAGTGCTCACCGTAAACCCGCCAGTCGTTTTGGTTTTGCCGTCCTTCTTTGCTATCTGAAAAATGTCGGCTTTGCACCGGATAAAAAAATCCCACCCTCTGATGCGCTGCTGAAGCATATCGCCAGCAGGCTAAAACTTACCGGGGATCTCTGGCCTGCTTACCTTTCCGGCAGGGAAACCACGCGACGCGAACATTTAACCGAACTGTACCGCTATCTTGGCGTAAAAGCGTTTACCGGAAAAATACAGCAGGACTGTATTACACACCTGCTGCCGATGGCGACGCGCACCGATAAAGGTATTCTCCTGGCCGAAGAACTGCTGGTCTGGCTCCGGAAGAACAACGTGATAATTCCCGCGATTGATGTCGTGGAGCGTACCTGTGCGGAGGCCATGGCTGGCGGCGATAAAATCGTATTTCAGACCCTGAATGCCCCGTTAACTCCGGCTCACAGGGATGCCCTGGATCGTTTACTTGAGTCCTCAGATAATCAGCCTTCCAGGCTGACATGGCTTCTGCAACCGCCGGGTAAAATAAATGGTAAGAACGTGCTGCAACACCTTGATCGGCTCAGTAGCATTGAATCGCTGGCATTACCTGAAGGTATAGATCGTACCATTCACCAGAACCGGTTGCTGAAACTGGCGCGGGAAGGCCGAAAGATGAGTAGCCGGGATTTGACCCGATTTTCAGCAGCCCGCCGTCATGCGATCCTGGTGTGCGTGCTGGAAGAAGCCAGAGCCACACTGACAGATGAAGTGATTGAGCTGCATGAACGCATGCTGAACAGCCTGTTCAGCAAAGCCAAAAGAACACAGGCTGAGCGCCTTCAACAGACCGGAAAGCTAATCCAGTCAAAACTGAGGCAGTACATAGATGTCGGCCAGGCACTGTCTGAAGCTCGTGATTCCGGTGGCGATCCATGGCTCGCAATAGAAAACATACTCCCATGGCCTGAATTTGTCGCCAGTCTGGAGGAAACACGCCATCTTGCCAGAAAAAATAATTTTGACCCGTTACATATTATTACCGAGAAATACAGCACATTACGGAAATATGCCCCGCGCATGTTGTCCGCTTTACAGTTAATCGCAACCCCGGCAGCGCAACCTCTGGCTGATGCGCTGGTTGTGATCAAGGATATGTACCGGAAGCAGTCGCGTAAAGTTCCGGCGACAGCGCCGCTTGAGTTTGTCCCTGAAAGCTGGCGCAAAGTGGTGATTACACCTGCGGGTATTGACCGGCAGTACTATGAATTTTGTGCGCTCAGCGAGCTTAAGGGTGCATTGCGCTCCGGGGACATCTGGGTTAAAGGCTCACGCCGCTACAAAAACTTTGATGATTACCTCATTCCCGAAAAGGACTTTGACAAACTCACACCGGCGCTGCCCCTGCCCGTATCTGCTGATTATCATGAGTACATTACCAGCCGTATGACCCTGCTTCAGTCCAGACTTGAAGAGGTCAATGCCATGGCTGCCCTTGGTGAGCTGCCCGATGTCGAAATATCTGACAGGGGAGTAAAAGTCTCTCCGCTGGATAACTGCGTCCCGGTACAGGTTTCACCGCTGGCAGAGCTGGTTTACAGCATGCTACCGCGCCCTAAAATCACGGAAATTCTCGATGAGGTAAACAGCTGGACGACGTTTACCCGACATTTTTCGCATATAAAAAATGACATTACCCGTCCCGATGCCCGCCAGCTCCTCACCACCATCCTTGCGGATGGCATCAATCTTGGCCTGACCAAAATGGCGGAAGCCTGCCCCGGAAGCACCAAATCATCACTGGAAGATATCCAGGCATGGTACATCCGCGACGAAACCTATTCAGCCGCCCTCGCAGAGCTGGTAAACGCGCAGGGGAAAAGACCACTGGCGGCATTCTGGGGAGACGGGACAACGTCATCATCAGATGGACAGAATTTCAGAACAGGCAGCTCAGGCCGCTACGCAGGGCAGGTTAACCCGAAATATGGGCAAGAGCCTGGACGTCAGTTTTATACCCATATTTCGGATCAATACAGCCCGTTTTACACCTGCATAATCAGCCGGGTCAGGGATTCAACCCATGTGCTCGATGGCTTGCTGTACCACGAAAGCGACCTGGAAATCAGGGAGCATTACACCGATACCGCTGGTTTCACCGATCATGTCTTTGCCCTGATGCATCTGCTGGGATTTGCGTTCTGTCCGCGGATCAGGGATCTCCACGACAAAAAGCTGTTTATCAAAGGGAAAGCAGACCAATACCCGGCGCTTCAGTCACTGATATCAACGACCCGCCTGAATCTGAAAGAGATCGAAATTCACTGGCGTGAAGTACTTCGTCTGGCCACTTCAATAAAGCAGGGAACCGTGACGGCATCCCTGATGTTGAAAAAGCTTGCCAGCTACCCCAAACAAAACGGACTTGCCAAAGCACTGAGGGAAATTGGTCGTATTGAACGAACTCTGTTTATGCTCGACTGGTTCCGCGATCCGGCACTTCGTCGGCGGGTACAGGCGGGACTGAATAAAGGAGAAGCCCGTAACGCGCTGGCGCGTGCGGTATTCCTACACCGGCTGGGTGAAATCAGGGACAGAAAACCGGAAAATCAGAGCTATCGCGCCAGTGGACTGACGCTGCTGACGGCTGCCATATCCCTGTGGAATACCGTCTATATGGAAAGAGTGGTCGATGCCCTGAAGCGCAAAGGGGTGAAGATCAACGAGCAACTGCTGTCGCATTTGTCCCCGTTAGGCTGGGAACACATCAATCTGACAGGCGATTATATATGGAAAAGCAACCGGATACCGGCTTCCGGTAAGTTTCGTCGGCTGAGACCAGCTAAAGTCGAAAGGTCAAAAAATAGCCTTAACGTACAATAATTTTCGATATCCAAACTGACCCCTACGAAACCGACCGGTTTCGGTCAGTTTAAAGCGATAACTCATATAAACTATATGCAGAGGAAGCATTTATGCCACGGAGACAAATACTCAGTAGTGAAGAAAAAGAACGCTTGTTGATTGTGCCGGATGATGACGTATTTCTGACGCGCATGTGCTTTCTGAGTGAACATGACCTCGCGCTCATTAATAAACACCGCAGGCCAGCTAACCGTCTGGGCTTTGCAGTTTTACTCTGTTATTTGCGAGGACCAGGGTTTCCTCCCGACAAAAGTATTTCACCTCACGACGGTGTTGTCTTCAGGCTGGCGGCTCATTTGAAAGTCCAGTCTGATTTGTGGGCCGAGTATGCATCAAGAGAGGTCACCCGCTGGGAACATCTGGCTGAACTCTACCGCTACCTGGAATTATCCCCTTTTAACCGGGCGCTGCAAAAAACCTGTATTCGCCACCTTTATCCCCACGCCATGCGGACAGACAGAGGTTTTTTACTTGCGGAGGAAATGCTCTCCTGGCTCCACAATAATAAGGTTATTTTCCCCTCTGTTGAAGTGATCGAACGAACCCTGGCCGAAGCAACAACACTTGCCGACAGGGCGGTTTTTTCTGCGCTTACCGCGCAGCTTGAACCAGGGCATAAAGCGGCACTGGACCGTCTGTTGGTATCTGAGGGTGAGCAACCTTCACGGCTGGCCTGGCTGCTCCAGCCTCCGGGAAAAATTAATGGTAAAAATGTCCTGCAACATATCGACCGGTTAAATGCGATTGAGTCGCTGGTACTCCCTGACGGCATTGCACTTTCCGTTCACCAGAACCGACTCCTGAAACTCGCACGCGAAGGCAGGAAAATGAATAGCCGGGATCTGGCAAGATTCACGGATGTTCGCCGTTATGCCTCGCTGGTTTGTATCATATCGGAGGCCAGATCCACCCTGACTGACGAAGTTATTGATCTGCACGAGCGTATTCTGAGTAGTCTGTTCAGCAGGGCAAAACGTACTCAGGCCGAGCGACTCCAGCAAACGGGAAAGCTGATTCAGAGTAAACTGAAGCAATACGCTACCGTCGGGCAGGCATTACTTAACGCCAGAGAATCCGGGGAAGATCCCTGGGCCGCAATAGAAGACGTCCTTCCCTGGCAGGAATTCATCAACAGCGTGGAAGAGACGCGGTTCCTGTCACGTAAGGACAACTTCGACCCGTTGCATCTGATCACAGAAAAATACAGTACGCTGCGTAAATACGCCCCCCGGATGCTGTCCGTGTTGCAGTTCAGGGCTGCACCCGCCGCAATGCAGCTCAGTGACGCATTGGATACCGTCAGAGATATGTATAGAAAACAACTCCGAAAAGTACCGCCTTCCGCGCCAATCGGGTTCATCCCGGAAAGCTGGAGAAAGGTTGTGATCACCCCCACCGGCATTGACCGAAAATATTACGAATTTTGCGTGCTGAATGAACTGAAGGGAGCCTTACGTTCAGGTGACATCTGGGTAAAGGGGTCACGCCGCTACAGGAATTTCGATGATTATCTGATCCCGTCAGGCGATTTTGAAAAATCACTCAGGGATAACCAGTTACCCCTTGCTGTTCCGGCCGATTGCCATGAATACATCAAGAGCCGTTTGACGCTTCTTGCATCGCGTCTGGAAGAAGTTAACGCGATGGCGCTGGCCGGTGATTTACCCGATGTTGATATATCGGATAAAGGCGTGAAAATTACCCCGCTGGATAACAGTGTCCCTTCAGCAGCATCCCCTTTTGGCGATCTGGTTTATGGCATGCTCCCTCACCCTAAAATTACTGAAATGCTGGATGAAGTGGACGGCTGGACTGGTTTTACCCGCCATTTCACACACCTCAAAAACAATCACGTCAGACCTAAAGACAGAAAGTTGTTACTGACCACCATCCTGGCCGATGGTATCAACCTTGGACTGACAAAAATGGCCGAATCCTGTCCGGGAACGACCAAATCGTCGCTCGAGGGCATTCAGGCCTGGTACATCAGGGATGAAACCTATTCAGCTGCGCTGGCCGAGTTGGTCAATGCCCAGAAAAAACGCCCTCTGGCGGCATTCTGGGGCGATGGAACAACGTCATCGTCTGATGGACAGAACTTTCGGGTGGGGAGTCACGGGCGTTATGCTGGTCAGGTCAATCTTAAATACGGTCAGGAGCCAGGCATGCAGATTTATACGCATATTTCGGACCAATACAGCCCGTTTTACACCAAAGTCATCAGCCGAGTGCGGGATTCAACACACGTACTTGATGGTCTGCTGTACCACGAAACTGATCTGGAAATTACAGAGCATTACACCGACACAGCAGGTTTCACTGAGCATGTTTTCGCGCTAATGCATCTGCTCGGATTCGCTTTTGCGCCAAGGATCCGGGATCTTCATGACAAACGGCTGTTTATTCATGGAAAAGCTGAGTTGTATCAGGGGCTTCAGTCAATCATCTCGACAACCAGCCTGAATCTAAAGGAAATTGAAACCCACTGGCATGAGGTGCTGCGTCTGGCTAGTTCTATAAAGCAGGGAACGGTAACAGCATCACTGATGATGAAAAAGCTGGCAAGCTATCCGAAACAGAATGGTCTGGCAAAGGCGCTGAGAGAGTTTGGGCGCATCGAAAGGTCATTGTTTATGCTGGACTGGTTCAGGGATCCTTCACTGCGTCGACGCGTACAGGCGGGGCTGAATAAAGGTGAGGCTCGCAATGCCCTTGCGCGAGCGGTCTTTATGCATCGGCTGGGTGAAATCAGAGATAGGAGGCTGGAGAATCAGAGCTATCGAGCCAGCGGTCTGACATTGCTGACTGCGGCGATCTCACTGTGGAATACGGTATATATAGAAAGAGCGATAGATTCTTTGAGGCGGAAAGGGATCGCGATTAATGAGCAACTGATTTCTCATCTGTCTCCACTGGGATGGGAACATATCAACCTGAGCGGGGATTACGTCTGGCGAACAAACCTAAAACTGGGACAGGGTAAATACCGCGCATTACGCTCAGTGGATAGTAGCCTGTACAAAAAACATGCTTAGCGTAGGATATTTTCCGTTTTCCAAGCGGACCCCTGGATCAACGGGAATAGTGACGCCGTGGGAGAATGATTTTAATTCGATAGAGCCTAAGCGCAGTGGCATCATGCAGCTACCGACAACGGGAGAGCCGTTTTCATCTTCAAGCCATAAGTGAGCGGGAGTGGACATTTAATTTCCTTATAAATTAATCATCATTTAACGTAGCGATAAAAAATAACTATTACGATCACGAAAAATAGAGGCACAGGCCATAAAGGGCCATCAGGGAGAAAACGCACTAGAACAACTGCAAATATAAGTGTTAGTACGGCGGGTCCGTACATCGTAAATAATGACTTGAAAAATCTCTTAAAAACCCTTCTGATAAAATTCATCATATTTTATCTAATCATCTTGATGATGATGTCTGTAATATCACCATCCGATCCCCACAGTGCTTTAAATGCGCCAGCCCGCTCAAACAATGGCTCTATCAGGAAGTACATCATTTCCAGTTCTTGAGCATATAGCGCAGAGTAGTACGCAGGGTAAGTAAAGCGAAGACGATCTGCACTATTTGCTGCTTTCTGGACTATGCCATATATGCCAAGCCCACCAACAACCCCGCCCGCCCTGCGTCCTGCTAGTGCGCTGATTTCAAGATTTAGATTCATGCCGATGGTAACGGATGATGCAACAGCTAAAGAAAACCCGACATTTGTGAGTGAACTTGCAGCAATATGGACATTCACAGCCATAAGCCGCTGCTTGATGTGTTCTAATTGAGCAGTTGTTTTAAATTTAAATATTTCTCCGAAATATATTTTAAGCATGTCGTACGCAATATTGCCATTTTGTAGAAGATGGTAAACTCCTTTAGAAAATCGAATATCCTCAGTCTTTTGTTTCTGACAGACGTCCTGATATTCATCCGTGAAACAGGATGTGTAATACAATGCACGCTGTGCGCCTGCACCTATCGTTTCAATCTGATTTGATACCGCTTCTCTAACACCCGTTAATGCGTGATCGAGCTTTAACGCAAGAATCTTATTGGCCTGTAAATGGCTGATAATTTCATCATTACCGTACATAATCATTCCTTGCTTATGCCATTAAGTCCGTATGGATATTCAATTTACCATAACATGCGCTCACCGCGCGCTTTTCCCCTGAAGACACCCTTTCTTGCGGCTTATCCGACACAACGTCAGGCTGGTCTGTACGTTTCCAGTACTTTGATTGGCACTTTCATACATTTAATCATCGATTCTGGCCGCTCAATCTTTGCTGTTAGCGCTGTTCTCAACAGATCCGCTATCACTATGTGTTTAGGTTCAATAGCCAGGTCATGTAACGTAAATACTAAATCTCCAACAATCCGGCACATTTGATCGTACAGTTGGTCCGTTTCCTCTGTACTTATAGCAACTTCATAATTGTTTGTATCGGTTGTATATTATCAAACATTCCTAATTAAATTGCGGTTAAGTTGTATTTATGTGCGTTAGCACATGAAGCCGACAAATAGTGTCACATAGGATACCTCAGCTTATGGTCGCCGGTGACGCGGCGCCCCCCCGCCCTGCAAGACCATTCCTGTTAACACCAACGATACGCTAATGTACGCGGTCGGAGTGGTCCTGGCGAAGCCAGCGCGTATCTCCGCGTTAGCGGCAAAGGCGCTTACGAGCGTGTACTCTAAAACCAAAGGAAAACCTCTCAAAGCGACACAACCGCAGTAGTTACAACATTCATCCTAAAGCCACTCTGTTCCGGGCCTTTGGCCCGCGGGCGCGGCTTTTCAGGGCGGCCAGGTTCCACACGGGTGTTACCGCTGTGCACGGTCCGTTATTAAGGGCCAGCTCGGAGCTTCAGATTTGCACTGAGTAGTAGAAGGAAATCATGTGAATGTTGTAACTAAATACGGTTTGTTAAAAGCCTGCATTGCAGGCCTTTTTAAGAGAGGAAATTTACGCGGCGACCTTACTGCACATATCGGCGCACTGCCGGCAGCGCTTCGCACAGTACTGACAGTGGTCATGCTGATGTTGCGAACATTCCTCAGCACAGGCGGTACAAATGTCCGCACACAGATAACATATCTGTTGCGCATAGCCGCTTTGGAGCGCCAAAAAATGCGCGGCAAGACGACAAATCGCGGCGCATTGCATGTCCAGCCGGATACAAGCTTTCATCATGCCAATGTCTTCTTCGTTAAGGCAGGATGTAGCACAGTGATCACATGCTTCTGCGCATTGATAACATTCATCGATAATCTCCTGATTATTGATCTTCATACAAGCCTCCTAATTAAATTTAACACCTTTCAAAGTCTGAATAATATTTCATGATAAGCAAGTTCAGAGTACCATAATAACAATTTATTATAAGAGACTCCTGATGAATAATCATTTAATACAAACAGGGGCTTGCTATACATTTAAATGTCAGGACCGCCATTGTTATCCTTTTTAATCACATTACACGCGATACCTGTGGCTATAATTTAAGTTCGATTAATATGACGGGAGGTTGTTGCAATGACAGGCATCACTGATCAAGATAAAAGTAAATCCGGGCATGATCATGAACGGGATAAGGATATTCATAAGCGGGAAAGGAATAAACCTCAACCAGATTATCAAAAAGATCATCCTGCAGATGCACCGGAGTCAGGCGATAAGAGGTTGTAATACAAAGATATATATCCTGCGATATGTGATGAAATACGTTTCAGCAGGCAGCCATGTTCCACGGTTCTCACGGTTGTCTGTTCTAAGCCCTGTTGATATAGCACTCCACGCCGGGGATAATTCCATGCTTTTATGATCCTGACGCCAATATATCAATAAGATAAGGTACCTTCGCTTAGCCCTCCCTTTTTCCTGATTTACAGATTTATCTGAAGAATATGTAAATCTGGCGTTATTAATTGAAGAAAAAAGCATGTTAGCTAAGCTCATATACATAACCTTACAAACCAGCAGGGCGGAAATTGCCTTTTTCATTAACCGGAACGCGGGGGTTTAATGAACCAACAAACATGCACGATTTTGTATAACGGCGAGCCTTTAACGGGGAGGATTAATCAACCGCTGATTGATTTTCTGCAAGAACAGGGGAAAAAACTGCCGCATGTTTGTTATCACCCTGCGCTGCCACCGCTGGAAACCTGCGATGTGTGCTGGGTAGAAGCGGATGGTGAAAAAGTGCGCGGTTGCACGCTCACTACCTATGATGGTCTTGCAGTGAACAGTCAGAGCGACGCCATGCGCGCAGCGCAGGAAGAAGGGATGGATCGCATACTTAACCGCCATGAGCTGTATTGTACGGTTTGCGAACACAACACCGGTGACTGCACCCTGCACAATACTGTCGCCGATATGCATATCCCGATTCAGTATTACCCTTTCGAGCGAAAACCCTACGGGAAAGACCATTCTAACCCTTTTTATACTTACGACCCGGATCAGTGCATTCTCTGTGGTCGCTGCGTTGAAGCCTGCCAGAACGTTGAGGTGAATGAAACGCTGACCATCGATTATACCGAAGCTCATCCGCGCGTACGCTGGGATGGCGGGACTCAAATCGCCGGTTCAAGCTGCGTCAGTTGTGGGCATTGCGTCACTGTGTGCCCGTGCAACGCACTGTTGGAAAAAACCATGCAACCGGATGCCGGTCCGTTTACCGCCATGCCTGAACCGGTTAAACGTCCGCTGATCGATTTCGTTAAAGCCCTGGAGAACAGTATTGGCGCGGAGCCGGTGACGGCTATTTCCCTGATCGATAATGCGCTGCGGCAGGCGGAAATCAAGCGGACGAAGACGGTATGTACGTATTGTGGCGTAGGATGCAGTTTCGAAATGTGGACGCGTGACCGCCATATACTGAAAGTGCAGCCTGTGGCAGAGGCGCCGGCAAACGGTATCTCGACCTGCGTAAAAGGAAAATTTGGCTGGGATTTTGTCAACAGCCCGGAACGGCTGACCACACCACTGATCCGCGAAAATGGACGCTTCCGCCCTGCCAGCTGGGACGAAGCGCTGGAGACCGTTGCCCGCCGGTTGCGTGAAACCGCACAACGTCATGGGGGAGACGCCATCGGTTTTATTGGTTCAAGCAAGGCCAGCAATGAAGAAGCTTACCTGACGCAAAAAATTGCCCGCCTGATTTTTGGCACCAATAATGTAGATAATTCCTCACGCTACTGCCAGAACCCGGCCACACAGGGGCTGTTCCGCACGGTCGGCTATGGTGGCGATGCGGGAACCATCAAAGATATGCAGCAGGCTGACCTGATTATCACGATCGGCAGTAATCTGGCGGAAAACCATCCGGTGATTGCCTCACATATCAAGCAGTCACATAAACACCGGTCGCAAAAACTGCTGGTGGTCGATCCCCGGCGGCATGAAATGGCCGACCGCGCAGATCTGTTCCTGCAAATCAAGCCGGGAACCGATCTGGTCTGGGCTTCGGCCATGTCACGTTACATGTTTGACCACGGTTATGCCGATGAAGAGTTCCTGAACCAGCGGGTCAATCAGGTCGCAGAATATTATGCCTCTCTTATGCCTTTCACGCTGGAATATGCCAGTGAGATCACGGGTCTGAGTGTCGAAACACTGGTATCAGCCGCGGAGATGATCGGCCAGGCGAAAAGCGTCTGTCTGCTGTGGGCGATGGGGATCACCCAGCACAGCCACGGAGCCGATACCAGCACGGCGCTGTCGAATTTACTGCTGGTGACCGGCAATTATGGCCGTCCGGGCACCGGGGGTTATCCGATGCGCGGCCACAACAATGTTCAGGGAGCCAGTGATTTCGGTTGCCTGAGTAATGTCTATCCCGGCTATGAAAAAGTCACCGATCCGGCGATGCGCGAAAAGTGGGCAAAAGCCTGGGGTGTCGACCCTGCCGCGCTCTCCGACAAGGCGGGCGCCGATAATTATAAAATGGTGCAACAGGCCGATAAAGGTGCGCTGAAGGCGATGTACATCATCGGAGAGGAGACCGCATTTTCCGATGCAGATTCGACGAATGTTCATGAGGCTTTCAGCAAACTGGAATTTATGGTGGTCCAGGACATTTTTATGAGCCGTACCGCAGAATTTGCAGATGTGGTGCTGCCTGGTTGCCCGTCTGTCGAAAAAGAAGGCACCTTCGTGAATACCGAACGGCGTATCCAGCGTTTTTATGAGGTAATGAAACCGCTGGGTGAAAGCCTCCCGGACTGGAAAATCCTGACGATGTTGGCCTCCAAACTTGGCCATCCCTGGTATTACCAGCATCCTGGCCAGATTATGCAGGAAGCGGCAAATATCGCCGGGATTTTTGCCGGTGTCAGTTATGAACGCCTGTCCGGATGGCACTCTCAGCTTTGGCCAGTCAGTGCTGACGGTAAAAGTACGCCGCTGCTGTATACCGACAAATTCCAATTTCCCGATGGCAAAGCACGACTGTATCCGCTTGAGTGGCATCCGCCCATGGAGGAATCCGACAGCGAATACGATTTGCTGCTCGATAACGGCCGCATGCTTGAGCACTTCCAGTCAACTAATCAGACCGGCAAAGGAGGAAGGATCACTTCCCTTTCGCCAAACTGGTATGTGGAAGTGGGCCCTCAGCTGGCGGCAGAGCGTCAGTTACAGGAAGGGGATTGGGTACGCCTGACTTCGCGCCGCGGCTCGCTGGAAGTGCCGGTGCTCATCACGGACCGTGTGGCCGGTAACGTGTTGTTTATTCCCATTCATCATGGAAAACCCGGCGTGAATGGCCTGACCGGAGAGCACCACGATCCGGACGTGAATACCCCGGCTTATAAGGAAATCGCGGTCACGATGACCAAACTGGAGCGGACTCCGCAACCTGATCCCCTGCCGCGAGAAAACTTCCGCTATGGTCAGCGCACCCCGATCAACCAGGTGCCAGCAGAAGATAAATGGCGTCAGGATGGTTATCGCCTGCCGCCTGAACATGTTGAACATCCGGAGAAATTCTAATGGCTGAACGACAGGAATATCAGGTGCCGCCTGCCAGCACCGAAACAACCGCACAGGAAATGCTGCATACCTTAACCGAGAGCCTGCATGAGCATGGGTTTTTACGTTTGCTGAACGATGTGGTGCGGGCAAATACGGATATCGCGCGTATTCTGGTCGCCGGGATGAATCAGCCCGGTAGCCAGAATGCCATGCAAAACCTGTCCCTGCTGTTTATCACGCTGAGCAAAATCCCGCCGGAGCATTTTAATCATCTGCTGCAGGCGCTCAAATCCGGCGTTATGGCGGTACGCCAGGATAATGAGCGTAACGAACCGAAACACGAAGAAACGGCGCCCGGGGTACTCGGCATGATGAAACTGCTCAATGATGAGGATTTATGGCGTGGTCTGATGCCGATCGTTAACGGCCTGAAAGCCTTTGGGGAAGAGATACAGAAAGAAGAGCAGAAACCTGTGACCCGAAATACCGGTAAAGAAACGCATGAGTGAAACTGACTGGGTGCTGCTGCTGTCACGCGGACAATTTGCGCTCACTATGGGAATGCACATCACGCTGGCTGCACTGACCTTAGGACTGGCTCCGTTTCTGGTATGGTTCGAAACCCGCTGGCTATGGGGTAAACAGGCAGCCTCGGGTACTGCCCTGCACTTCTGGCTGAAAATTTTTGCCATCACCGTTGCCGTTGGGGCCGTTTCCGGCGTAGTGATGGAATTTCAGTTCGGCACTAACTTATACAATGTATGAATCCTGCACCGTGGCAGCAGGTATGGCAACTGGCCTGGGGTAAGGGGTTGATCCTATCAATTGTCCTGTTATGGCTTTTTTCGCTTTTGGCATTACAGAAGCTTAGCCCGTTCAGACAACTGGCCGTTACTCTTATTTTACTGGCTGCCATCGTTATACAGACCGGGATAGGCATTTACCCTGAGCTTATTCCGGGGGAAATGAACTTACACAGGGTGGCGTCCGGAGGTATAACACAAGCGTTCCTTCTGACCGGCATTGCCTTTATTATTCCGATCACGCTTCTTTACCATAGCTGGGCCTTTTGGGTATTTCGCGGAAAAATAGAAAAGTAATAAAACAATAAGCTATCACCGTGCAGGCATGCTGCTTCAACTGCATATGTGGTAATAATGCGCAAGTTTATAAAAGGGAGTGGTAATAGCTTTTTTAGGTTAACCAGGCCTTTATAAATCAGTAAATTTTATATCGCAGCATACGTAAAACTCACCGATCGGAAAAATCCTATAAATACTTATCCCGGCGCGAAGTATTTATTCCCTCTGACTATACTTATAACTTATTCATAGAACCCATTGGAGGCTATATGCTTAAGAATAGCGATCCTGATAATAGCCAGTGTGATCATAAAAGAGATAAAGACAATCCGCAGCCAGACTACAAAAAAGACGATCCTCATAATGCGCCGGAATCAGGTGATAAAAATATCTGACCCGGCCCCTGAAATGAGCCCTCTCCTGAGGGGGCTCATTTCAATCCTGTGCTTAAATGTTTATTATTAATCAGATATTTTTCATGATCACAGCACAGCCTGAGCATCTGCCAGTCGTTTTCCTCGTTGAATGTAAACTCTCCAGACTATGTCTGATTCTCTCACAGCACCTGTATACGGCATGCAGCGAAAGGCGACCTTCGGATATTCAAATAAATCATTAATTATGTTTCATTGAGTAAAATAATCGCTTACTCACCTGCGATAAATACCCGTTTTTCTGAGAAAGCAAACCCCGTTATAACTCCCTCTAATATCATAGAATTACCGGGTTATTCATATCAACACCTTATTTAGTCAACCTCCCGATTGGGACTTTTCTTAATAAAATCCAGCATTCCACCACGCAACATATGTTATATTTTACAAAACAACGAATTATGTCTGATATTAAAAGTAAAGATATTACTCTTGCTGTTTCACGCGGAGATGATTATTTAATTTTTAGCGACACCCGACTTGACGCATTATTAATACACGCTATTATTAGAAGTGAGCACATGCTCTTCAGGAAATATCATCTTTATAAGAAATCCCATTAAGGATGATGTTACAAGTAAATAACTTTTAAAATCCGATAGGAGGACATTATGGCCGAACATCGTGGTGGTTCAGGTAATTTTGCAGAAGATCCAGAAAGAGCATCTGAAGCCGGTAAAAAAGGCGGACAAAAAAGCGGGGGGAACTTCGCGAATGACCGTGAACGCGCAAGCGAAGCCGGTAAAAAAGGTGGACAGCATAGCCATGACAATGATTAGTTAGCTTAATCGTATGAATGTTATGTAGTTATGTATTAGCATTAAAGGCCCGTGGATAATTCTGCGGGCCTTACCTTTGGCTTCCACGTTGGTTAAGCTAAAGATGTCAGAACTGAATAACGCCTTTGATGAGCTGGCAGTTATTGATGATTTTTTCTTCGTAGATTTCGGCCAGCCCGCTAAATGGATAACGGTGCGTCAGCATCATGTCCGCCGTTAACACTCTGTCAGCCATCAGCCTGCCCACTTTTTCAAAATCCTCCCGGGTTGCGTTACGGCTGCCCATCATGGTGGTTTCTTTTTTATGGAACTCAGGATCTGAAATAGTCAGATCCCCTTTAAATAACCCGACAAAAACGATGCTACCGCCATGACGGATCAGATTGACTGCATTGTTCATGGCCTGCTGGTTGCCGGTGGCATCAATAAGCTTCTGCGCCAGAGAACCGCCAAATGCTCCACACAACTGAACGTCAAAGTTCTCTTCTGAGGGATCGATACTCAGTAATCCCAATTTTTCTTTTACATGCTGACGACGTTCCGGACTGGTATCAGCCACCACAACCCGGGCCCCGTCCGCTTTGGCAATGGCCGCCACCCCCAGGCCAATCGGACCTGCGCCCACGACCAGCACCTGATCGCCGGGGCTGATGGCGGCGCGGCGAACGGCATGAGCACTGATAGCAAAAGGTTCGGTCAGCGCTGCGGCTTCGGGGTCTATACCCTCCGCATCAAGCAAATTGCTGGCAGGTATGCTCAGATATTCACAGAACCCACCATCCTGATGAACGCCGATCACTGATATCTTTTCACAACAGTTGGTATTCCCCGTGAGGCAAGCCGGGCATTGATGACAGGCGACATAGGGAATAACGGAAACCTGTTGTCCGGTATTAAATTGGTGAATATTTTTGCCCAGCCTGACTATCTCCCCGCATATTTCATGACCCAGTACTCGCGGATAGCTGAAAAAAGGCTGTTTCCCGCGCCACGCATGTATATCCGTTCCGCAAATACCCACGGTTTTAATTTTTAGCAGCGCATCATTATCACCGGGAACCGGAATTGCGCGTTGTTTCCAGATAAGTGATGTAGGTTCCTGGCATATCAGGGCATTCATTGTCGTCATGATTCATTTCTCCTGTTTTGTTAACCCAGGTATCAATGAAAAAAACAAAAATCGTGAAATAAGAAAATTGATTTGTGAAACCCGACTCATAAAACGGTTTTAAAACCGTTTTTAATAGCAAGAAACATAAGGATCACCCATGAGCCGGTCACAAAAGTTACGTCATAACGTTGTCAACCAGGTTATCTATGATATGGATCGGGGGCATATCCCTTCACCGCTCCCATCCCAAAGTTCACTCGCGGAGATGTACAACGTTAGCCGCACCACAGTCCGTCATATTCTTGCTCATCTCTGCGAGTGTGGCGTATTGCAGGCTGCAGGAAGTGATTACCTGATCTTGCGTAAGCCAGAGAATAACGACGGTTTTGCCTGCTCCGGTGAACCGCTGGAGGCACAAACAAAAATCTTCGAACAGGCATTTTTCTCGATGATAAATCAGCGTCAGCTTCGCGCCGGAGAATCGTTCTCAGAACTTCAGCTCGCGCGTGCTGCGGGTGTCAGCCCGGTTGTAGTACGTGAATACCTCCTGAAATTTGGCCGCTACAACCTGATTGAAAGCGAGAAACGGGGTCACTGGAGCATGAAACGGTTTGATCAACGCTATGCGGAGCAACTGTTTGAACTGAGGGAGATGCTGGAGACCCACGCCCTTCAGCGCTTTTTAAATCTGCCTGCTGATGACCCCCGCTGGTTTCAGGCAAAAGCGCTGCTTGAACGTCACCGGACCCTTCGTGACAGCATTGGCGACAGTTTTCGCAAGTTCTCTTCCCTGGACCGGGAGTTTCACGGGTTACTGCTTTCTGCAGCCGATAATATATTTTTCGATCAGTCACTTGAGATTATTTCTGTCATCTTTCATTTCCACTACCAGTGGGATGAAAGTGACCTGAAGCAGCGCAATATTATTGCCATTGATGAGCATATGACCATTCTGAGTGCCCTGATTTGCCGCAGCGATATGGACGCCATGCTGGCGATGCGTAACCACCTCCAGACAGCCAAACAATCGATGGTCCGCTCCATCAATCAGACTGCGTCCGTTTTCCATTAAGTACCGATTAAAAGCAGTAAACCATTATCAGGCGCACGCTTCAGTTAAAAGTTAAACGCAAAATAAAATGCCACTCCTATTTTCAATACCACGTCGGTTATACGACGGAAGATTCGTCAGGAGATGATAACAATCCTCCCCTGAGGAATTAATGAGACCTTTCCATTAATCCATTAATGAAAAGTAATAATCAAATCTCAGGAGTCTGGCGTGGAAAAAAATAATATTACCCTCGACCGGCAGACAACGTTTGATCAGACCACATTCGCGGACATCCCAGTTCCGCCAAACGGTTTATTAGAGCGCTCTGCACGTATTAAACGGATCCAGACAACGGCAATGATCTTGCTATTTTTTGCCGCAGTGATTAATTATCTTGACCGCAGTTCCCTGTCTGTCGCGAACCTGACTATCCGTCATGACCTGGGACTGAGTGCCACTGAAATTGGTGCACTGTTATCCGTGTTCTCCCTGGCTTATGGTTTCGCACAACTGCCCTGCGGCCCCCTGCTTGACCGCAAAGGTCCGCGTATTATGCTTGGCCTGGGCATGTTTTTCTGGTCACTCTTCCAGGCAATGTCAGGCATGGTGCATACCTTCACACAGTTTATCCTGGTACGGATAGGCATGGGTATCGGCGAAGCGCCAATGAACCCCTGTGGCGTCAAGGTGATCAACGACTGGTTCAACATTAAAGAGCGCGGAAAGCCTATGGGGGTTTTCAACGCCGCATCCACCATTGGTGTAGCCATCAGCCCGCCGATTCTGGCAGCGATGATGCTCCTGATGGGCTGGCGTCTGATGTTTATTACTATCGGTATTTTGGGTGTGTTCCTGGCCATCGGCTGGTATATGCTTTACCGGAACCGCGAGAACGTGGAGCTGACCACCGTAGAGCAGGCCTATCTGAATGCCGGCAGTATTAACGCGCGTCGGGACCCGCTGAGCTTTGCAGAATGGCGCAGCCTGTTCCGTAACCGCACCATGTGGGGAATGATGCTGGGATTCAGTGGCATTAACTACACCGCGTGGCTGTATCTGGCCTGGCTCCCCGGCTACTTGCAAACTGCGTATAACCTTGACTTAAAAAGCACCGGGATGATGGCGGCTATCCCCTTCCTGTTTGGTGCGGCCGGTATGTTGATTAACGGTTTCGTCACAGACTGGCTGGTGAGACGGGGAATGGCCCCGATCAGGAGCCGCAAAATTTGCATCATTACGGGCATGCTCTGTTCAGCGGCCTTTACCTTTTTAGTGCCGCAGGCCACAACATCCATGAGCGCAGTGCTTCTCATCGGCATGGCGCTGTTCTGTATTCATTTTGCCGGTACCTCATGCTGGGGTTTGATTCATGTCGCAGTGGCATCACGCATGACGGCATCGGTCGGCAGCATTCAAAACTTTGCCAGCTTTCTCTGCGCGTCGTTTGCGCCGATTGTTACGGGTTTTATCGTGGATACCACCCACTCTTTCCGTCTGGCACTGATCATTTGTGGTTGTGTTACGGCGCTGGGAGCGCTGGCTTATGTAATACTCGTACGGCAGCCTATTAGCGACCCGCGAAAAGATTAAAAGCTGAAGGTTGATTTGTATTATAGAGACTCAGTTAGGGTGGATCAGACGGGAGTGCCCGTCTGATGCAGGAATAGCGATAATGACGGGCGTTACTGCCGTTATTACACCGGCAGGCCCGGAACAGGAGTAGACCTGAAGGCGTTGACTGCCTTGTCCACTACAACCTGAGCATCACTACCGGAATCAAGAATGGTATTTTGAATGGACTCTTTTTCAATCTGTACCGTGGTCACGTCAAGCGCTTGCAACCCCTGAGTCGCCAGTAATGAGCTCACTTGTGTAGAGAAACAAGAGCCTGTAGCGTCCTGCACTTGCGATGCTTCGGTTGTAGCAACAACATGATTATCAGAAATATAATTCCCCTGACCTGCTACCACTCGGATGATCACCGGTTTCGCTCCTGGCGGGGTAATGTACTGAGTATCTATCGTTTCCGAAATATGATTGGCAATGATCGAATTATGATCGCCGCTGATATACAGCAGGCCATACAAATCATCTAAACCATTGTTGTAAGGCTGCATCGGGCCCCAGGGTTCACGCTCACGGAAGAAATGATTTGCAGATACCAGGTTTTCTGAACAACTGCCCTCAAAGACCAGCATTCCCGGATAAAATGAATGGAACCGGTTACTGCTGACGGACGAACGTACTACACCCGAAAAATGAATACTGCTTTTGCCGCGCGGGAAAATGTTGTTTGCAGTGATCAGAAGGCCGCCAAAGTTCTGCGCATAAATTGAGTAACCTCGATAACCCGCGCCGATCAGATTATCGGTGACTTTTGAGGCCTGACCCGACCCGCGTAATTCTATACAGTTACCACACTCAGCAATGAAATTATTATGTATCGCCAGAGCATCGGCATTATAGACAGTCACGCCATGCTCTAAATACACCAGGCCCATGCCGCTGATGCGGAATGAATCCTGCGCGCTGGCAATATAAATGCCCGTTTTACCGTTGAGATAGGTGTTTTCAGGATCATCATTTCCTGAACCGTCATCAACAAAGTGCAAACCATCGATGCAAAAATCAGCGAACTCGACCGAACTTATCCGCGGATCCCCGCTGCGCGCGACGTAAAAAGCGGCGCCGTCGGATTCTTTCGTGCCAACACCTGCGGGCAGTTCAACGAGGATACGGCTTCCACCTGGCCACACTTCGTGCCAGTTAACCCATTCACTCTCAGGCGTATTAAACCGGATACTTGAAGAGGTGAATCCATGCCCGGAACCCATGATTTTCAGATAGCTGATATCTATAACAACTTGCGTGAGGAGAGGATAATCACCGGGTGGAATATAGATAACCGCCCCCGGCTTTCCGCCTTGATTAACATTCGTATCCGTTTGCCTGCTTTTAATATCCGCGATAATACTGTTAATGACCTCGCCAATATCTTCATACGGATTACCTTGATTCCAGTCAGTGACATCATAATAGTTTTGACTTGGCATGTGTAACATCCTTCTTTGACATTAATAAGTGATAAATTGGTAGCGCAACGTATCCGGCGCAGTCGTAAGGACTCTTACTGACATTAATGCACGGGGATATCCTTAAACTCCTGCGACTGATCTGAACCGTTTTCCAGTTCACGTTTTGCGAGATCAACTTTTATTTTTTCAACAAGGGTATTATTGAGTTTGAAGTAACGCACCATGAACGCGCTGATAAAATAACTTACCATCGGCAGCAACGAGAACATGATAACGATGCCCTGTATGGTTTGTGCATTTTGCTCAGGTTTATTGGCTACATAACCGGTGAATGACAATATCCAGGCGACGATGGCTCCGGCGACAGCCAGCCCCATTTTGAGCATAAAGAGATTACCGGCAAAGGATATACCGGTCAGGCGCTTACCGAATTTCCAGTCACCATAGTCATCAACATCGGACATCATGGCCCAGAGAATAGGACCGGACTGAATTAAATGCAGGATATTAATAATGATAAATAAGCTTAACAGCGGTGTCAGTGACTTCGGGTCGACGAACCACAATGCGAAAGATAGGATACCCAGGATGATATTAATAATCCGGAATAGCTTTATTTTATCAAATCGGTCAGTGAGTGGCTTCGCTATCACACTGCCCAACATATTGCAGGCAACGCCGAGCGCCATAAATAAAGTAATAAATCCTACTGAGGCCTGCATGACATAGGTAGCATAATAGATAGTCACCGCACCACGAATAAATGCAGGGAAAACGTTCAGAAACGTAATCGAAATCATCAATAACCATTGATCATTCCTGGCGATATCTTTTAAATCCTTCATCAGGGAATCGTTGGGCTTAATAGAAACCACACGCTCTTTAATACTGGAAAAACAGAACAGAAACATCAAGGTCGCGGCTCCGCCCATAATCATCATCGTCAACTGAAAACCCGATGCACGGTTACCGTTACCCAGCCAGTCGGTTAACGGTAAAATGGAGGAGGAGACAATAAGTGTCGCCAGACCATTGAGAAAGAAACGCCATGACAGACAACCCAGTCGTTCCTTTTGGTTCAGCGTAATCACGCCTGCGACCGAGCAATAGGGGATATTAATGGCGGTGTAAATCAACGACATGATCAGATAAGTCACCCACGCATAAATGATTTTTCCGTTCATGCTTAAATCAGGCGTGGTGAACATCAATATGGCACCCAGACCAAAGGGCACAGCCATCCACAATAACCAGGGGCGGAATTTACCCCATTTGCTGTGTGTCCGGTCGCAAATTGCCCCCATGATGGGATCGCTGAAGGCATCGAAAATACGTATTACCAGGAATAATGTCCCTACGATGCCTGGAGATAAACCATATACATCGGTATAAAACCATGTCAGATAAAGTGCCAGCACGCTCCAGATCATACAGGAACCTGCATCACCCATTCCGTAGCCGATCTTTTCTTTTAGACTCAACTTTGTGTAAGCACTTTGTTTTTCCATTACAGTGGCAGACATAATATTACCTCGATAATGCGCAGTCATAAATTTGAAGCACGGGTTTTTATGACCCATACCCGTACTGATAACAGAAAGGGAATAGGTTTTATCCTACTGGCAACGTTAAATAATGGAATATAGAAATTAAAAGGTCGTGATATCCATATTGACGCTACTCTCACGTATAATTAACCGGGAGACAATTTCATACATTTCGATCCCTTCTTGTTTGCTTTGGTTTTTAACCATCTGGAATGCCAGATGTGCAATTTCATGTATCGGCTGTGCAACGCTGGTAATACCCTTTGTTTGCGCCAGTAAGGTGTTATCGAAACTGGCGATCGCAATATCCTGAGGAACAGAAATCCCTTGCTTCTTTAATCCGTCGATAATATAGCTGGCAGCGACATCGTTATATACCCAAAGGCATGAACATTCGTTTCGCCGGAGTGTTAATTTCTCGATAATCTTGTCAAGGATACTGATATGTCCCGACGTTCTCTCCCCTTCCCCTTTCGCTATCCAGAATTGGTTCTCTTTATTGAAAGTCAGCCCCTGACCGGTAATTTTTTTACTCCAGGCGGAGACTTTACGATTATCAACGCCCTCCTGGGCAACAAACCCAAAGGTGGTATGCCCGGTTTGTATAAAATGTTCCGCGATACTTTCCGCACCTTTACTCTGGTTGATAGAGACGGAATTAAAAAAACGTGAAACCTGCGTGACTACCGCGACCGGAATATGGGTAGCGGTTAACCATTCAGAAAGTTCGGCCTCTGCTTCTGTTGGCACCCAGAGCAGACTGTCAATTCCCATACCAATTAAGGTGTGGATAATCTGCTTATCCTGTTGCGGTTGATTCTGGTGTGTCTTAACAATCACCGATTTTCCAATGTACCTTGCCTCTTCTTCAAATGTCGCCAGCAACTCGCAAAAGTGAGGATTGACGAGATTTGGCACGACGACGGCAATCAGCCCGGAACATTTACCACTCAGCTGGAACGCGCTCTTACTGGGCACATAACACAGGTAATCCATGGCATCACGCACCGCTTTGCGTGTTTCAGGTATCACGCTGGGGTGATTATTCAGCACTCGCGATACGGTAGCCGTTGATACTCCCGCTTTTTTCGCTACGTCTTTAATGGATGCCATGATAATGAGATGCGTCGTTTAACAATTCTGTCACTATAAATTGTGATGCAGGTCAAAAATGTAAGCCAGTTCACATGTTGTTGCGTTACATGAAACCTTGTCTGCCCGCTCAGTTCGGCCTGAGTCGCTAAACGCATCCCGGATTGCTGCTACATCATTCGCAACTAATCCAATCAGTGGATGCCCGCCACCAGCATTACAAGGGCCGCAATAAAAGCAAAGGCAACGCCCAAAGATAGAATCTTGATTATTTATCATCTCTTTGTTGCCAGAATATATAGGTGTCTCCCCAGCGCTTCATCGTGTCGAGTACCGGCTCAAGCGTAAAACCCAACTCAGTCAGTGAATATTCGACGCGTGGAGGAACTTCAGCAAATATTTCCCGGGAAATAATGCCATGAGCTTCAAGTTCCCTGAGTTGTAACGTCAATGAACGCTGTGTGACCCCGCCGATAAGCTTACGGAGCTCGCCAAACCGCTTGGTTCCCGTGAGCAGATAGTAAATGATCAGCGGTTTCCACTTGCCACCCGCTACTGCAATTGTTGCTTCGACGGTACACCGGTAATTCCGTTCTTGCTGAGTCGTCATCCTCAAACACTCCATTAGTATACTTTTTATCTCTATATATCAAAAGTGTGCCTACTTTCCAACAGAGCTTATAACCACTAGAGTATCTCCGCAGAGGTGGCTGATATGGCCATGAATTTTTTAGTCGTATAATGAATGGGTTATAAATTATGAAAGCTGCGTTTTATGAAACCCAGGGCCATGCTCATGATGTGCTGAAAATTGGCGAAGTATCCAAACCGGCACCAGGTCCTGATGAAGTGCTCGTGCGTATTTCTGTCTCCGGAATCAATCCGACGGACATTAAGGCCAGAACAGGTTTCTCTGCGAAAATGCCCTATCCACGTATCATTCCCCATCAGGATGGTGCAGGTGTGATTGAGGCAGTGGGCGGGAACGTATCATCTGAACGACTCGGTGAACGTGTCTGGCTTTATGAGGCGCAATATGGCCGGGCGACAGGCACTGCGGCTGAGTTTGTTGCTGTTCCGGCACTTCAGGCCGTCAGGCTCCCTGACAACGTTTCATTTGAAACAGGTGCGTCACTCGGCATCCCCGCACTCACCGCCCACCGTTGTCTGTTTTCCGATGGTGATCTGAAAGGCTGTCGGGTCCTTATTCATGGCGGGGCCGGCGCAGTAGGAACAGCAGCAATATCATTAGCAAAATGGGCGGGGGCATGGGTCGCTACCACGGTGAGCAATGCAAAACAGGCAGAAATAGCGAGAACTCGTGGTGCAGATTTGGTGCTCAACCGTTCAGCTGACGATGTGGCACGTACTATTTTGGCAAATACTGAGAATCTCGGTGTTGATCATATTGTCGATGTGGCTTTGAAAGAGAATTTTGATACCAATCTGGCTTGTTTGTCTCAGGGAGGTGTCATCAGCGCTTATGCAACAAGTCGCGCAACAGAAGAAATTTCCGTCCCACTTCTTAAGGCCATGACACACGGTTGTGTACTCCGCTTTGTGTATATATACAACGTACCTCGTGAACTGAAACAAGCCAGCGCAGCAGATATTAATGCCTGCCTTGAAACGGGGAACTATTCACCCGTAATAGGCTTAAATCTGCCTCTTGAGCAAATAGCGGATGCTCACTACGCTGTAGAATCTTCTGAAGTCATCGGCAAGGTCCTCGTACACCTCTGACTGGCTCAATAATTAGTGCAACGCGAGGTTATTTAGTAACAGGTAAGCCTGAAAGATTACGGTGAGCGAAATCGCCCTGAAATCCCTCAATTATCTGCCGTAGAAAAATTTTCTATGGCTGCTTTTTCCGAAAAAGGAAATCGTATCCGTCTGCACAGGACACCCACGCGACTGGTGGCGCATCGCATACCACATCTGTAAAAGAGTACCGTTACGACTGCATCAACGCACGGGTCTCGTCTGCCACACGCTGTAAGATTTGCTGCGCCTGTTCAAACGATCGGATATCGGTATAGCCAATCACCAGCCCGTAACGCTTCTGAGTCTGCGCATACCCGCTGGAGAGAGGCCGCACGTAGAGCTCGTGCTGCCTCCATAGCACGGCCAGCGCATTGTCCTGAATGCCACGCTGCAGAAAAGTAACAATGTGCATCCCGCCATCGGTCAGCTCAAATCCAGACAGCCCCGGAAAGCTCGTCTCAATAGCCTCAAGCATTATGCGACGACGCTGCTGATAGAGAATGCGCATTTTTTTAAGATGGCGGTAGAAGTGCCCTTCGCTGAGAAACTGCGCAAGGATCTTTTGCGGCAACAGCGGCAGGCCGGTTTCAAGAATTTCCCCCCAGCTCGCTGAAGCGCGTCACTGCCTCCTGCGGCATGACCAGATATTCGGATCAATTTTCCCTCTTTGATCTGCTCCCCCGTTGATTAACACACGGGATGTTTTGAAATACGTCCCCGGTAGTCAGAACGATTTCGTACTTCCGTTTCTCGTTCTTAGCAGACGACATGTCCCTCGGACCAAGCCGCTCCGTACCAAAGGCGGGCCTGTTCGAATCACGCAGAGCTATAGCACCCCGTCAGCCTTGAGCCTTCTTCCCTGATTTATGGTCATTGTAATAGCGCACGAATTACTCATTCATCACACTTTAACTGACGAAAGGGTTACTATATGCTTTATCTTGTACGCAAGATAATCAACAACAAGATAAGAGACTGGAGTATGAATATGCAGTCGCGACAGGAAACAGGAACACAACTTTCTTTTGCGCTCTACGGTGCGGCGAACCGCATGAACCGGTTACATAAGCCATTCCTGGACCCGCTGGGGCTTACCTTTCCGCAGTATCTGGTCATGCTGGAGTTGTTTAACGGCACACCACGCACCGTGGGTGAGATCGGTAATAAGCTCGGCATGGATACCGGCACCATTACGCCCATTCTTAAACGGCTTGAATCCGCCGGTCGCATACTCCGCACGCGGGACCGCGCGGACGAAAGGCGGGTGCTCATTACCCTTACGGATAACGGACGCGCTTTGCAAAACGAGCTGTGGCGCGTGACCGAAAGAATCAAATCAGCCTGTCAGTTATCGGATGCAAAGCTCGAGGAGTTACGAGATACCCTGAATAATTTTGCCCATCCTGCTGATAACCGCTAACCCCCCACGCAGATAAAAGGTACTGGTATGAAAATAGGCATTATTGGCGCAGGAAATATTGGTGCGACGCTGGCACATAAGCTCTCTGAGCAAGGTCATACGGTCAAACTGGCCAATTCAAGAGGCCCGGAAACGATTTCAGAGCTGGCACGCAAGGCAGGCGCAGTGGCGGTTGAGCGCCAGGAGGCAGTACGCGATGTGGAGGTTATCATCCTCTCCATACCTTTTGACAAGCATGCTGAACTGGCTGAACTCCTGCACAACATCCCGGAAAGCGTAATTGTCATTGATACGTCTAATTACTACCCCTTCCGCGACGGAGACATTGAAAAAATCCGTGAAGGCAAACCTGAAAGCGTGTACGCCAGTGAAATAGTCAGGCGGCCTCTTGTCAAAGCCTGGAACGCTGTTCTGGCCGAGACGCTGAAAGATAAAGGGCTGGCGGCCGGTTCTCCGTCCCGTATCGCTATTCCGGTTGCCGGCGATAATCCGGCAGCAAAATCTGTTGCGCTGGAACTGGTGAGTCAGACCGGTTTCGATGCCGTTGACGCCGGTACGCTCAGCGAATCATGGCGGCAACAGCCCGGCACGCCAGCCTATTGCACTGAGCTGAAAGCAGGAGAGCTTGAAGCGGCCCTGCAGGCAGCGAATAAAACCCGCGCTCCATTGAACAGAGATGCGCTAATCGAGGAATTCACATCTGCAGGCGCTCAACTCACTCATGATGCTATCGTCAAACGTAACCGTGAAGTAACGGCCTGATTCAAAAGGTAACTTTATGACTAATAATGAAAAGTACCGCATTGCTGTCCTGGGAACAGGCCATATCGGTAAAACGCTTGCGCGCAGTCTCGCATCTGCCGGGCACTCCGTTAAGGTTGCAAATTCACGCGGCCCTGAAACGATAGCCCCCGACGTGCTTGCAACGGGTGCTGAAGCGGCCGATGCTGCCTGCGCCATGCAAAATGCGCAGGTTGTTATTCTGTCCATACCTATGGCGAAGCTTGTGGATATCGCCCCTCTGATAAGAAAGTTACCCCAGCATGTTATCGTTGCTGATACGTCAAACTATTATCCCCATCGCGACGGCAACATTGATACGTTCTCAGATGGTCAGGTCGAAAGCCTGTGGGTGGCGCATCTCCTGAACCGCCCTCTGGTAAAGGTGTGGAATGCAATAGGTTCAGATTCTCTCGCGACAAAAGGTACAGCAGAAGCAACGGAAGTACGTATTTCAATTCCTGTGGCGGGGAATATCGAAGAGCACAAAAAAGTGGTTATGAGTCTTGTCAATGAAACAGGGTTCGACGCCTTCGATGCGGGCACGCTTGAGGAGTCATGGCGTCAACAGCCGGGCGCGCCCTGCTACTGTACGGATCTCACATACAATGAAATGAAGTTGGCGCTCGCCGCAACGGAAAAATCACGGCTGCCCGCGCGTCGGGATATTGCTGTGCAGGCAATTCAGGAACGAATGGGCGATAAACGATCCAATCCGAATGCAGATTATATTGTTCGCTTACACCGGGCTCTTTTTATGTAATCCGCAAGCCGTATTACTGACTGCACTAAAATCTGCTCTGGAATATCACCATTTCTCATTAAGCCCTGTTCCATTTATCGATATATGAGCGAGAAAGCATACGTCCTTTTTTCGCTCACAGCGGACGATTATATTGTCCGCTCCGTGCCAGAGGTGAACCTGTAAGCACACCCTTTTTAGTTCCCTGCACTTTTTAAGATCCCGGCCAGGTTGATCCTGACAGGTCATCCATCACTTCAACACGGCATCGTTGAACAGAAGACGGATGTGTGTAACTTTCGTAAGGTAAGCGACGATTTTAAGAATAAAAAAGGAGTGGTTATGGGCAGATTTCACGGTAAACGTATTCTTATCACGGGGGGTACCAGTGGCATGGGACTGGCGGGTGCGCTGCGCATTGTAAAAGAAGGTGGGCAAGTTGCCATCACGGGACTCAGTGAAGAACGTCTGGCACAAGCCCGCAAGTTATTACCGGACACTGCACTGATCCTGAAAAGTGATGCAGCCAGTGAGGCTGATATTAATGCGCTCGCGACGGCTGTCAGCAGTTGGGGACAACTTGACGGATTATGGCTGAATGCGGGTTACGCGGAAGTGGGTGCCCCTGAATCTGTGACAGCCGACGCCTTTAACCGCATGATGAATGCCAATGTTCGCGGGCCAATGCTCCAGCTTGCATCACTTTCCCAAAGGCTGAATCCCGGCGCATCTGTGTTGGTCACCGCGTCGTCTTCGGTCTATGAAGGCGCGGCAATGACGAGCCTGTATGCGGCAACCAAAGGCGCCGTTGTCGCCATGGTAAAAAGCTGGGCCGCCTCGCTTGCTACGCGCAACATTCGCGCCAACACACTGGTACCCGGGCCCATCGAGACTAATTTCAGGCACTTCATGCCCGATGAATCGCGACAACAGTTTGAGGATTTTGTGGTAAACCAGGTGCCCCTCAGACGAGCCGGTACAGCTGATGAAGCTGCCGCTGTCGCGCTTTTCCTGCTCTCCGATGATGCGTCTTACGTAACCGGAAGCCAGTATGCGGTAGACGGCGGACTGGTTCACTATTGATACAAAATCTGCTTCCCGCTTACAGGCGCCTGAGTTTCTCCTTTCAGACGGCTTCGTGCCTGAAGCGGGCTTAACGAACAGAGCAGAGGATCCCCCGCGCATCGTGGCGTGACTTTCATCTGCCAGCAGCTACCCCTGACCTTTCCGGGACTCACGTTCCGCAAGCATCAGTAAAGTGTGGTTTTTAATCGTCCGGGCAAGGCCTCGTCGTAAGCCAAACCATCAATTTCTGACTGCGAAATCATACTCAGGATACTGCCTGTGCTGGGAAGAGTCTGGCGCTCAATTTGTGTGGCAGGATCCCAAAGTTTTGAACGAATAATTGCCCTGCTGCACTGAAAGAAAACGCTGTTCACTGAAATGCGCAACACCGTTTTAGGGGGATGATTATTGATTGAGAATTGATCAAGCAAAGCCGGGTCTTTACGGATTTCAGCTGTCCCGGTTATACGCAATGTTTCGCCAATGCCGGGGATTAAAAAGAGAAGCGCAACCCGGTTGTCATTTAAAATATTGCGCAGACTATCGATACGGTTATTCCCCCTGCGGTCGGGCAAAAGTATCGTTTTAGCGTCCTCGATGTGAATGAAGCCTGCTGGATCGCCTCGCGGTGATACGTCCAGACCCTCCGGTCCTGATGTCGCAAGCGCCACAAATGGCGAGGCCTCAATAAAAGGCCGGTAAGCAGGATGAATATGGTCAGTCACCTTTGTTAAAGAAGGTTTAGCTACCACGCCGTAAAGTTGCTCAAGCTCATTACTGTCAGTAATCAGCATGTTTTCTTCAGCCATCTTATCCCCCTCCATTGATTTCAAAACAGTATGCACGCTGAGATGTTATCGCTGATGCTTTTTAGATGTCTATTTTCATAACCTGGATACGTAGTGACGTTCCAAAAACCTTGGGAGATATTGCAGATGAATGGCAGCGTACGCATTAACCGGCGCAGGCAATTCCGGTCATTTATCGCTAAACACTCCAATTAAACAAGTAATTTCTTGTTTAATTGATGAAGGATCGGATAGGTTAGTTATCCACTCACTTCACTACAGGGCGAAAACATGCCTATTTTGCATACAAAGCATGGCGATATCGATTATCAGGATATCGGTACGGGGGACACAACGCTCTTCCTGATGCCGGGCTGGTGCCAGCCAAAAACCGTCTTCAATGACTTCTCTGAGCTGGCCGCCGTTTTCTTCCGTGTTGTCATTATTGACTGGCGTGGTCATGGAAAATCATCGACCGATGGTCAGGATTTTGACGGTGCGGCGTTATTAACAGACGCGTTGACCCTCATTGAACATCTCAGCCTGTCCCGCGTAGTACCGGTCTCCGTTGCCCATGCCAGTTGGATAGCTGTAGATTTGGTGGAAAGTTTAAAAGAACGTGTGCCTGCAGTGATATTCCTTGATTGGATCATGAATCAGCCTGCGGCGGCGTTTTTCACTTCAATCAAAGAAATGCAGCATGAAGATCGCTGGCAATATGCGCGGGATCATCTTTACGAATTTTGGCTGGCAGGAAGCGACTCCCCCATCATGAACCACCATCTGAAAACCGAAATGGCTGGCTCCAGCTACCCGCTTTGGCGACTTGCAGGTCAGGTGATCGCCGATGCCTACCATAAATACGGTTCACCGCTGCAACGCCTCGAAAAACTCAAAAACCCACCGAAGGCTACCCATATCTATTCCCTCGACAGAAACGACGAATACCTTGCTTTACAGCAGCGTTTCGCTACAACGCATGATTTCTTTAAAGTGAAACGTTTGGAGAATGCCAGAACTCATCTGGCCGTGCTTGAAAGGCCGGGGGATGTATTGGCGGGAATTATGGCATCGATATAAATCATTAATCATTAATCGTTTTTCACAACACATTGATGCTTCGGCGACGACCGAAGCATCAGGCTTCTGTCGGCAATAAACTGACTGGAAATTAACGACGGAGCAGACTAATGATTGCAGTGCTTTTTGAGGCAGACGCCCTGCCAGAGGCTCAGGAAAGGTATCTTCAGCTTGCCTCTGAGCTGAAACCCTTATTATCAGACACGCCGGGATTTATCTCTATTGAGCGATTCCAGAGTCTGAGTACGCCCGGAAAAATCCTTTCTTTGTCATGGTGGGAAGATGAGGAGTCTGTGGCGGGCTGGAAACAAAATGTTATGCATCTGGCAGCGCAGAAAGAAGGTAAACAGTCAATTTTCTCATTCTACCGAATACGCGTTGCCCGTGTATTCCGTGATTACTCTTCTGATACGGGAGCACATCAGCATGTATGATATTCACGTCATTCTCAGTAATACCCCAGGTTCGCTTGGCTCACTTGGCCGCGTGCTGGGTACAAACGGTGTAGGACTTGAAGGAGGTGGTGTATTTTCGACGCCTGAAGCCGGACATGCACATTTCCTGGTTGAAGACGGTGAAAAAGCCCGCAAGGTTCTGACGGATGCCGGCTTTGATGTCATCCGCGTATGCCGCCCTCTGATAAGGAAATTATCTCAGGAACGGCCAGGAGAACTCGGAGAAATAGCTGACACAATGGCCCAAAATGGCATTAACATTCTGGTACAGTACAGCGATCACAGTAACCGGCTTATTCTGGTCACGGATGACGATATCCGGGCGGCTAAAGTCACTCAAAAATGGGCAATACACCCTGAATGACCCCTCTGAAAACCGCATATGACAGTGAGCCGGATAATTCGCTAGAGAAATCGATGTCACTGGTTGCGTCTGCCATCGCTGACACATCAAGGGTCAGCATTCTGTGTGCACTGATGGATGGCCGCGCGTGGACAGCAACGGAACTCAGCGTGGTAGCGGATATTGCTGCATCCACCACCAGCGGTCATCTTACCCGACTTCTCAGCAGCGGGCTGGTCATCTGTCTGACTCAGGGGCGCCACCGGTATTACAGCCTTGCGTGCCATCATATCGCCGGGTTACTGGAGAATCTCATGGGAGTGTCCATGCATCCCCTCATTTCCCCTCAATCCAGGACGCCGGTATCTCTGCGTTACGCACGAACCTGTTACGATCATCTGGCAGGAGAACTGGCTGTAAAAATTTACGATTTTATGCAGCAGGAAAAATGGATTGAGGCTGACGGCACTGCGCTGACGCCAGTCGGCAAAACACATTTTGAGAAACTTGGCGCGGTGCTTAATTCACGTCCGCGCCGTAAGTCTTGTTGTCCATGCCTCGACTGGAGCGAAAGACGCTTCCATTTAGGCGGTGATGCTGGCTCGGCACTCATGACACTTTTTCTGCAGAAAGGGTGGATAACCCGCACGCAGGGATATCGCGAGGTGCACCTGACCGGCAGTGGCAAGAGTGCAATGTATCGCCTGTTCGGTTTGAACTTAACCTGAACTCACATCCTTTCTCTGCAGGCGCGCTCTGCATCAACCATCGCTTTCCATTGCTGAACGGATGATCTGGCCTGCATTCTGGTATACCACTCACGCAATGCATTGCAGTCTGCCGGTACGGGAAGTTTCACTAATGCGGCAAAAATCATCCCTCCGATCACTGCGATATCCGCCATTGAGAAAGCGTCACCGGCGACATAAGGCTGCGTTTGTAGAACGCGATCAAAATAATGCATCCCTCTGATTGCCTTATCGCACATCCGGTTGCCCCACTCCGGATTTTGATACAATTCAACCTCCGGCCCCAGCCCCGGCGTAGCGTGATGGAAATACACGCTTACTGCATCAAGGAATTCAATTTCAGCACGCTTCGTCATCATATGAATGATGCCCTTCTCTTCCGGCGTTGTTCCTGTCAGCGCGCATGACGGGTCCAGTGCATCCAGATACTGTGTGATGGCTGTACATTCGGCGATCAGCGTGCCGTCATCAAGCGCCAGAACAGGCAGCGTGCCCGAATAATTAATGGCGAGAAATTCGTTTTTTTTATGCTCACCCTTCCATAAATTGATCGGGACAAATTCTGTCTTTGACAGCCATCCTTTTTCTGCAAGCGCAATGCGCACACGTGCAGGATAAGGCCCGTCATACCAGTCATAGATTTTCATCGGAGGAAGGTCCTTAACGCCAGTTAATGTGAGTGGATAAGTCATAGCCAATATCTACCTGTCAATTGGTAGTTTAATGTTGGACCTATATTTTGTGAGTGTCAACACCTGCCTGTCAGTTGGCAGGCTAAGGCGGCAGGTGTATAGTGATGATATGAACTTGTGTTTAAGAAAGAGGCGATGATGAGCGTAAATGCACGGGAAGCAATATTGGCTGAGGCGAAACATGCGGCTCAGAAGCACGGATATAACGGGATAAACTTTCGCAGTATTGCATCGGCAGTGGGTATCAAAAATGCCAGTATCTATTACCACTTTGACAGCAAGGCAAGCCTTGGCGCTGCGGTTGCCCACCGATACTGGCAGGATACCGCTCAGCACCTTGAGACCATACGCAGCACAAGTGCCAGTGCCGGCGAAGCCTTAAAGCGTTATCCTGCTGTTTTCCGTCAATCCCTTGAAGATGATAACAGGCTGTGTTTATCCAGTTTCATGGCCGCTGAATATGAAGACCTGCCTCAGGACGTTAAGGTTGAAGTACAGGCTTTTGTTGATGCAAACGTCGCGTGGCTGAGCCAGGTGCTTAGTGAGAAAGGTACAGGTAGTTCCGAGGATTACAAAAAGCAGGCCCTCGCTATTTATACAGCCGTCGCGGGCGCGCAACTGATTGCACGGATCCATAAGAACACTGAACTGTTTGATGAACTGATGATGACTTATCAGCAGACAGGACTGATACCCATCATCTAGACGGGTCACAGCCACGCATCAGGAAATAGAACGCCCGCGTCTCTCCCGGTGTTTCAACCTGCAGTGAAAATAACATCGACCATTGGCCATTCCGGTTAAGGGTATCGGTCCCTCTATTGGCAACAGCGTTGTCATAATGAGTCGGGGTGCGATTATTGATGCAGGCAGCACGCCTGCGGGTAATGTCAGTGTACCGACAAGTTGCTCACAAATGTGTGCTGAAACATTCAATGGCGACAACCCCCTATTAAGAGCCCACCCTAACTATTCCTGTTAATTCAATAGATTAATACAACCCTTCTGTCTGGCATGTCCCATGCTTGTTCCTTTCTCAAACCTTGTATTGAGCAACATTGAGCGGGAGAGTGAATCATGCCGGGAAAAATGAAAACCATGGACGGGAATACGGCGGCAGCCTATGTGTCTTATGCCTTCACGGATGTTACCGCGATTTATCCGATTACACCGTCGACGCCGATGGCAGAAAGTGTCGATGAATGGGCCGCACAGGGTAAAAAAAACCTGTTCGGTCAGACGGTGAAAATCATGGAGATGCAGTCTGAATCTGGCGCCGCCGGGGCGATACACGGTGCCTTGCAGGCTGGTGCGCTGGCGACCACTTATACCGCTTCGCAAGGGTTGTTGTTAATGACACCCAACATGTACAAAATTGCCGGTGAACTCCTGCCCGCAGTTTTTCATGTCAGTGCCCGAGCTCTGGCAACCAACTCGTTAAATATCTTCGGGGATCATCAGGATGTTATGGCTGTTCGCCAGACCGGTTGTGCCATGCTGGCAGAAAGCAGCGTTCAGCAAGTGATGGATCTTGCGGCGGTGGCACATCTGACCGCCATTAAAGGGCGCATCCCGTTTATCAACTTCTTTGATGGTTTTCGCACCTCTCACGAAATTCAGAAAATCGAAGTTCTCGATTATGAAGATTTGGGCGCATTGCTGGACCGGGATGCCGTGGCGCGTTTTCGCCAGAATGCGTTACATCCGGACCATCCTGTCATCCGCGGTACGGCACAAAACCCGGATATTTATTTTCAGGAGCGTGAAGCATCGAATAAATTCTATATGGCTCTGCCGGAAATGGTGGAGTCATACATGGCCAAAATCAGCGCACTCACCGGTCGCGAGTATCATCTGTTCAACTATTACGGTGCGCCGGATGCTGGCCGGATGATTATCGCGATGGGGTCAGTGTGCGAAACCATTCAGGAAACGGTGGATTATCTCAATGCCCGCGGTGAGAAAGTCGGCGTGCTGACCGTGCACCTTTACCGGCCTTTTTCCCTGAAGCATTTCTTCAAATACATTCCGAAGAGTGTCAGTAATATTGCCGTTCTCGACCGGACGAAAGAGCCCGGTTCACTGGCGGAACCCCTGTACCTCGACGTGAAAAGTGCGTTTTATAACAGCGACTGGCGCCCGGTGATTGTCGGTGGCCGCTACGCGCTGGGCGGAAAAGATATTCTGCCTTCCCATATTATTTCGATCTTCGATAATCTGGCTGCTGAACGCCCGCGCGATGGCTTTACGGTGGGGATAAACGACGATGTCACCTTTACCTCATTGCCCCTCTCAGACCGTGATATTGATACCTCATCCGGCGGAACGACCGCCTGTAAATTCTGGGGACTGGGTTCAGACGGGGCCGTCGGAGCCAATAAAAGTGCCATCAAAATTATCGGCGACAAAACCGATATGTATGCGCAGGCCTATTTTGCTTATGACTCTAAAAAGTCCGGCGGCGTCACGATGTCGCATCTGCGCTTTGGTCATAACCCGATCAGGTCCCCGTATTTAATCGATAAAGCTGATTTTATTTCGTGCTCACAACAATCCTACGTTAACAAATATCACCTGCTGGCAGGGCTGAAACCGGGAGGAACTTTCCTGCTGAACTGTAGCTGGGATGTCGCGGAGCTGAATGAGAAACTGCCCGTCGCCATGAAGCGCTATATCGCAGCAAACGATATTCAATTTTATATCGTCAATGCCGTCGGAATAGCCCAAAAACTGGGGCTGGGCGGGCGCTTTAACATGATCATGCAATCGGCTTTCTTCAAACTGGCAGACATCATTCCCCTGACGCGCGCCGTGGAATACCTGAAACAAAGTATTGAGCATGCTTACGGAAATAAAGGCCAAAAGATTGTTGATATGAACAATCTTGCGGTGGACAGCGGCATTGAATCAGTGGTGAAAATCAGCGTACCGCAGGCGTGGAAGCATCTTGAGGACAAAGTCGTGTCCCCCAAAAAGCTGCCTGCATTTATTAAAGATATTCTGATCCCGATGAATCGCCAGGAAGGGGATTCGTTGCCGGTCAGCATTTTTGACGGCATCGAGGATGGCACCTTCCCGTCCGGCACCTCAGCATATGAAAAACGCGGGGTGGCGATTAACGTGCCTGTGTGGCAGACGGACAAATGTACCCAATGTAACCAATGTGCCTTTATCTGCCCGCACGCCGCTATCCGCCCTGTCCTGATTTCTGAAGAAGAGAGGCAAAATGCACCGGCAGGGTTCAGCGCCAAACGGGCCAGCGGAACAGAAGATGCCTGGTACCGCCTCGCCGTTTCTCCGCTCGATTGCTCCGGTTGCGGTAACTGTGCAGATGTCTGCCCGGTCAAAGGCAAGGCGCTGTCGATGCAACCGCTGGAATCGCAGGAACACGAAATTGAGCTGTGGGAATATGCGCTCAGCCTGACACCCAAAGCCAATCCGCAAAATAAATTCACCGTGAAAGGCAGCCAGTTTGAACAGCCTCTGCTGGAGTTCTCCGGCGCCTGCGGGGGTTGCGGTGAAACGCCTTACGCCAAACTGGTGACTCAGTTATTTGGCGACAGAATGATGATTGCCAATGCGACCGGATGTTCATCGATCTGGGGCGCGAGCGCACCTTCTATTCCTTATACCACTAACCACAAAGGGCAAGGCCCGACCTGGGCTAACTCACTTTTTGAAGATAACGCCGAGTTTGGCCTTGGCATGCTGCTGGGTGTGGATGCGATTCGCGATACCCTCGCCACACAGGTTAAAGCGGCGCTCGACAACGCGCCGGATGTGCCACTGGATGCAGAACTGTCAGCCTGTCTGAGTGACTGGCTGGCAAATAAAGATCAGGGCGAAGGCACCCGTGAGCGGGCGGAAAAAGTGGTGACACTTCTGGCTTCGCAGACGCCAGGGAAAAACCCGCACACCGACAGTATCTATGCCCACCGCGATTATCTGGCGAAGCGTTCTCACTGGATATTTGGCGGTGACGGCTGGGCCTACGATATCGGCTTCGGAGGGTTGGATCATGTGCTGGCATCGGGTAAGGACGTCAACGTTCTGGTGTTTGATACCGAGGTCTATTCCAACACGGGCGGTCAGTCGTCTAAATCGACGCCAGCGGCAGCCATTGCGCAATTTGCTGCAAGCGGCAAGAAAACCCGAAAGAAAGATCTGGGCATGATGGCGATGAGTTACGGCTATGTGTATGTCGCTCAAATCGCAATGGGGGCCGACAAAAATCAGACATTGCGGGCGATTGCCGAAGCCGAGGCGTATCCGGGACCTTCACTCATTATCGCTTACGCCGCCTGTATCAACCACGGTTTGCGTATCGGTATGGGATGCAGTCAGCGTGAAGCCAGGCGCGCTGTCGAGGCAGGATATTGGGCTAATTACCGTTATCACCCGCAACTGAAAGAGGCCGGTAAAAATCCGTTCATTCTCGATTCAGAGGAACCTGAAGAGGATTTCCAGGCGTTTCTGGCAGGCGAAGTGCGCTACTCGTCATTGAAAAAGCTGTATCCGGAATTTGCCGAGTTTCTGTTTAAAAAGACCGAAGACGATGCACGCGAAAGACTTGAAGGCTATAAAAAACTCGCGTCATCCTGAGAGAAAACGGCGAGTCGTCATGGCACTAATCTTTTAATAAACATGTGATATATCAGGAGATGATTATGGCTACCATCGGTATTTTTTTTGGGTCTGATACCGGACAAACAAGAAAAGTTGCGAAGCTTATCCACCAGAAACTGGACGGGATTGCCGACGCGCCCCTGGATGTCCGGCGCGCAACCCGCGAACAGTTTTTATCCTACCCGGTCCTGCTGTTAGGTACGCCAACGCTGGGCGATGGTGAGCTACCTGGTGTGGATGCAGGCAGTCAGTACGACTCCTGGCAGGAGTTCACCAACACGCTGTCTGAAGCTGATCTGACCGGTAAGACGGTGGCATTATTTGGGCTGGGCGATCAGCTTAACTATTCCAAAAATTTTGTTAGCGCAATGCGGATCCTCTATGACCTCGTCATTGCGCGTGGCGCCTGTGTTGTCGGTAACTGGCCGCGTGAAGGCTATAAATTCTCGTTTTCCGCTGCACTGCTGGAAAACAATGAGTTTGTCGGCCTGCCACTGGATCAGGAAAATCAATACGACCTGACAGAAGAGCGTATTGACAGCTGGCTGGAGAAGCTTAAACCAGCAGTGCTTTGACCCTCAGGTGATGGCACCTCTGCAAAAAATATAAAACCAGCCGTCTGGCTGGTTTTGTTCTGTCGGTGGGTATCCGGTTTTCGCATACTATCTCTGGTCATTGCAGGTGAAATACGCAGAACCTGAGGCGTTGCGCCTAATCTTCCGGCGCAAAACAGGTGTGCCATTCGCAGCATTCATTACAGCTTGGTGAACGGCAGACGATTTCTCCCAGCGACTGCAGGCATTGCTGGCGGTAGAAGAACTTTTTCCAGCGCATGTTCTGGTGATTCATCCTGACCAGTTCGGGAAAGCAATCGGTCATCAGGTCGCGCAGTTCAGCGCGGGAATCCAGCCCCAGATCCTGCCACAGATGGTCAAACCCCATTGATGCTGTGGCGATCAGTTCATGCATCGGCGCGGCCTCCGGCACCTGTGACTGTGCGAGCCACTGCGCCAGTTGTTCCCGCTCACAGGTGCGTGCCTGCTGCAACAACCCGAGCAGTTTTTGCTGCTCGAATTGTAACGTTGAAAGCACCGGTGCAGCACGTCCGGTATGTTGCAGTAAAGCCTGCCAGGCGACGTCTCCCAGCCCCATCTGCGGCGGAAAACGTGAGCGCCCGGTCAGGTGCAATGACAGCAACCGGCTTAACCACCCCTGCGCGCCGTTCATTACGCCACCCCGCGAATGCTGATTTCACCCCCGGCCAGCTTTCGTTGCTGCCACCATTGCGCCAGCGCGGTTTCTACCGGCTGCCAGGCACCGTCCACCTGCGGCTCAATGCCCGCCGCTTCCAGACGTTTCCACGGCGTCAGGCCAATGCGGGCACAGAATACCGCTTTGACATCTGCCAGCAGTTCCAGCAATGCATCCATGTTCTGCGCCGCATCTTCCGGCTCGCAGTCATCCGGCGAGCGGCAATAGCGTGGCGTAAAACGCTGCCCGACCTGCATCACACCTGCCGCCGACAGGCTGTACAGCGTAAAACGATCGGCGTGACCGAAATGCTGATCAACAGCCTGCCCCTGTGACGTTGCGACAGCCACCAGACAGGCGTCCGCTTCTTCGGATTCGCCCTGCGATACAATGCTTGCGTGAAGCTGCGCGCGCTGATGCAGCACCGGTAAGTAAGGCGGCGGATTAACCGGCACGGATGCCAGCGGGAAAGCCGCATTGCGGTCTTCACCCAGCATGCCGATGGCGTCTGCACGGCACTGATGGCAGTGCGTCATCTGCGGCATCGACATACCGCAGGATTTTCGCACCGAGGCCACCATATCGGCATCCGGTTCCACCTGCCCGTTTAGCCCGAAAACGGTGCCGTGTTCCGGACGTGAAATCAGCGGCATGATGTTATGCAAAAACGCGCCCCATTCGCCCGCCTGCTGGCTGACCGCCTGCATATGCTGGTCGTTAATTCCCGGGATCAGCACCGAATTGATTTTTACCAGTACACCTTTTTCAATCAGCTTTCTGATGCCTTCAGCCTGCCGTTCGATCAACAAGTCTGCCGCCATCCGCCCGGTATAACGCTCACCTTCATACCACAGCCAGGCATAGATTTTTTCGGCGACCGCCGGATCGAGCGCATTCATCGTCACCGTCACGTGATCCACACCGATATCCACCAGCCGGTCCACCACATCCGGCAACATCAGGCCATTGGTGGAAAGACACAGTTTGAGATCCGGCAGTTGCTGGCGCAGCAGTTCGAGGGTCTGAAACGTGCGACCGATATTGGCCAGCGGATCGCCTGGCCCGGCAATACCGACCACGGAGAGTTGCGGGATCGCCGCCGCCACCTGACGGGCTTTGGCGACAGCCTGCTCGGGAAGCAACAATTCCGACACGACACCCGGACGTGATTCGTTACTGCAATCATATTTGCGGTTGCAGTAATGGCATTGCAGGTTACAGGCCGGGGCGACGGCCAGGTGCATGCGGGCAAAGCGGTGATGCCCGCTGACGGAATAACACGGATGCTGCGCCGCTTTACGGGCCAGTTGTTCATTTACACGGGACGGGCTTTGGCCGGAGCAACCCGCAGAGGAAGGACAGGATGTCATAGCGGTAAACCTTAATCAGCAGAAGGTTCTGAATATCTGCAAAGGTTATACCGCCTGAAAAAATGATATAAATTGTTATTTATCAGAAGATTAAAACTAATACATGCGCGTTTTTTTTGTCAGGTTCACGGCGTTGTGCCGACATTGTTTCAAAAGCAACAAGGCCGGCACGCCACCGTGTGAGGATGTCAGATCAGATACGGTGCATGTTGATGTCCATAATCTGGATACGGTAGGCAATCTGGCGCGGTGTCATGCCCAGCAGTCGGGCCGCTTTGGCCTGCACCCAGCCGGTTTTCTCCAGTGCGGCAATCACCCGCTGGCGTTCGTCGAGTTCCTGATCCAGCCAGCTTTCATCTGTCGCGAGCGGCAGGCCGGGTTTGACGGACAGCGCCGGGGATTCATGGTGATTGAACAGGATCACGTCGCGGTCGATCAGCCCTTCATCGGTCATTACCGACGCCCGTTCGAGACAGTTTTCCAGTTCACGCACGTTGCCTGGCCAGCTGTAGGTCATCAGCAGACGCACCGCACCATCACTGATGCGCAGTTCCCGCCCCTGACGCAGCGCAATCTTTTTGACCAGAAACGGCGCCAGATCGGCGATATCATCCAGCCTTTCACGCAGTGCAGGCAGCGAAACCGGCATCACGTTCAGGCGATAATACAGGTCTTCGCGAAAATTCCCGGCACGCACTTCCTCTTCAAGATTACGGTTGGTGGCAGCAATAATGCGCACATCAACTTTCAGCGTGGTATCGCCGCCGACCCGTTCCATTTCACCTTCCTGCAAAATGCGCAGCAATTTGGCCTGAAACGACGCGCTCGATTCGCCGATTTCATCGAGGAATAACGTGCCCCCGTCCGCCAGTTCAAAGCGGCCTTTACGGGTACGGATAGCGCCGGTGAAGGCCCCTTTTTCATGACCGAACAGTTCGCTTTCCAGCAGGTTATCCGGCAGCGCGGCGCAGTTGAATTTCACAAATGGCGCGGCCGCACGGGGTGAATTATAATGAATGGCATTGGCGATAAGCTCCTTGCCGGTGCCGCTTTCACCACGCACCAGAACCGTGGTATCCCATTTGGAAACCTGCCGTAAAATGTCCATCGTCTGGCGCATCGCCTGACTTTTCCCGACCATCTGCTCGAAACCAAACTGGCGCGGAACACTGCACCGGACCGGCGTTTGAGCAGGCAATGATTCCGGGGGCGTGGCAGAACGCAGTGGCTGGCTGATGAGATTGGCGACCATTTCTAAAAACCGCGTACTGGCAGCCAGCCGGTCTTCGTGCAACGCCATCGGCTGTGCCACCAGCACACCCGCAGGCTGATTATCCGCACCGGGGATCGGCACACCAATCAGCGGCAGGCTGTAATCGTAAATATTCAGGCGGTCGAGAAAACGCTGATCGTCTGAAATGCGCGGTAACACCAGCGCCTGACGCTGGCTCATCACCGCGCCGATCACGCCTTCCCCCATGCGGTAACGGACATGGCGGGTCTCTTTTTTCCTTTCGCCGTCGATGCCATGCAGGGATTCCACAAAGAGTGCATTGCGTTCTTTATCAAACAGACACACCATGCCGTATTGCATAAATGCATGATCGTGAAGCACTTCGAGGATCGCCGCCAGTGCGCGCCCGGTGTTGCTTTCCTGACTCAGCGCCACGCTGATGCGATAAAGCGCCGTAAACTGGGCAGACATATCAAAGCGCCGGATAACCGGGCCCGCGGTAGGTAACTGGGTCATTTTAAGCCTCCGGTGATAACCTGCTGTACCGGCAGGCGTAGCGTCAGCAAGGTGCCGCCATCAGGGCGGACCGAGAGATCTAAAGAACCGCGATGATGAGCGATCAGCGTCTGGATAAGGCGCAGCTCCATGCCATTCCCCGGACGGGAAAACGCCGCTTCCGGGCGGGCATAACGCACCCGTTCACGCGGCACATTATCGGTAATGTCAAAACACAACCAGCCCGCATCCTGCTTCGCAACAATGTTCACCGAGAGCTTCAGAGACGGCATGGCCTGCGCCTGTGACAGCGTGTGATCAATCCATAAGCTCAGCGCGGTAAGGATTTGCGTTCGTTGCCCGACAGCGTGCAGATCAGATGGCATGACCACGTAACGCAATTCACCATCACTGAGAAAATGGCTGTCGTACAGCGCGCTCAGATCGTCAAAGAATTCACTGACCAGCCATTCTGCCTGCGGCTCAAAATCCAGCGACGGACGGCAGGCCTGTAAGCGACTCACCGCCTGCTCGCCTTCGCGCCAGGCGAATTCCAGCGCCATGTTGTTGCCTTCTTCTCCGTTAAGACGACGCGCAGCCGCCAGCATATTGATTGGCCCGTTGAGCTGGATCAGCGCGGCATCAAGCGACTCGCGGATAGCTGCCAGCAATTTGCCGTTGGTAAGTTTTTGCTTGAGCCGGTCAAGATAACCCTGCTGCTGCCGGTGATGCTGATCGGTGCAGTCGGTGAGAACAATCAGTTTTCCCGGCGCGGTAATGCCGGTAAAAAAGCGGCTGGCCTCTTCATTAACGCCCTGCAATGACCACTGACCGAAAGAAAACCAGCGTACGTTGCCGCGCATGGAAACCGGCACCGGTTCGCCACTGTTGAGCATCTCTTTGAGTTGCGGATAGCCCATTTCGGCCAACAGCTCTTTTCCGCCGCAGTCAGCGCATAGGGTTTTGTAGGCCAGATTGTCCATCACCACATTGTCCTGCTCATCCACCACCACCACGGCGGCGGGAATATTGTTCAGTACCTCCGTGAACAAGGTGATGTGGTTGCGCAACCGCTGCTCCAGCGCGTATTTCTCGCTGATATCTTTGTGCATGCCGAGGTAATGCTCCACCTGCCCGTCCGCGCCTAAAACAGGCGTGATAGTGACATCCGCCAGATAAAGCGAACGGTTATTACGCCGGTTGATCAGTTGGCCGTTCCAGGATTTGCCCTGCAACAAAGTGCGCCACATTTCGTCATAGATATGTTTCGGCGTCTGCTGGCTGGCCAGCAGACGGTGGTTCTCGCCCAAAAGTGTCTCAAGTGCAAAACCCGTCTGGCGGCAGAATGCCGGATTGGCATAACAAATGCGCGCCTGCGGATCGGTCAGCGAAATCGCCACCGATGATTGTTCAACCACGGTATAAAACAGTGAAGGATGTTGCAGCGACAAGCGGCTGGCGATATTCCCCTCAGGAAATGATGCTGATAACGCCGTGATGCTCATGTCTTTCTCCCCTTTATTGCGCAATGCCGGAACCCAAATCACACATATACTCACCCGGAATAACCGTGCAATTTGCAGGCCTTTCGCGGGCTTATCTGCCCAAAGGTTGATCTGAACGGGGTGTTTTAAGCATCAGGATGCAAAGCGGGCCAGTTTTTACCACAAACCAGGCAAAGCGCGGCGTGGCACAAGGCCGGAGGCAGGATTTCCATGCGCCGTTATAATGCAACGCAGGCAGTTTATGTTCATTTTTCGTGCAAGACGGGCATTAACCCGTCTGCACCAACAAGAAGGAGAACAGGCTCAGGCGTTGATCAGTTGTTGCAGCCACTGGCGCTGATAATGTTTCTGTTGCCGGGCAATCAGTTGCTGACGCACCCGCGTTAAGGCTTCGGCTTTCGGCAAGGGTTGCGGCAGGCGAATTTGTTCGCACAACAACAGATGCCAGCCCAGTTCGGTTTCAACGGGGCTGCTCAGTTGCCCGGCTTCGAGACGAAACAACACATCTTCAAGCTGCGGATAAAGAATGCCGCGCCCGACCCAGCCCAGTATGCCGCCGCCCATCGCACTCGGGCAGTGGGAATAGCGCAGTGCCTGGCGGGCAAACAGCGCATGCCCGTCACGCAAACGGCGCGCAATGGCATTAATCTGTTCACGAACCGCCGGAGAATTGCCCTCGACGGTCAGCAGCAGATGGCGGGTGTAACGCTGTTCGGGGCGAACAAAATGCTGCGCATGTCCGCGATACCACGCCTCAACCTGCGCATCATCCGGCAGCGGTGCCTGTTGCTGCACCCAGTTTAACTGTTCGCGCAACAGCGTCTGATGTAACAGCAGTTCTTCGGTCTCGGTCGCCGTCAGTTCCAGCTCTGGCAGCTCGGCGGCCAGCGCCTGCCGCGTGACTTCCACCGACTGCGGTTCAATATTCAACGCGTGTTCCAGGGCCACCTGCGCCACAGCTTCTTCTATCACCTGCTGACGCTGCCAGGCTTCGATAAACTGCTGATATTGCGCTGGCGTCGGGTTGAGTTCTTCACTCAGTTTCATCTGTTTTGCCAGCTTCCAGCGGCTGTAACGGTGCCACACAGGTATACTCATGCCAGTTCCCCTTCGAGCTTCAGCGCATGTTCAGGCACCTGAAATATCCGCTGCGCAAACAAAACCTGATAATGAAAAATGCTGTCCAGCGGTTCACAGCCCATCACGCGGCCCATACCGCCCTGCGGCACCACCACTTCACCACGGATAACCAGACTGCGACGCGAACTGACCCGGTCACCGTATTGAAAAGCCCCCGCCAGCCAGGGGGCATCACCGGCGATCAGCTCCTGTTCGCGGCAGCCAATAATCAGATCGTCGTCGAGAAAATGCACCTGATACACGATGGTGTCCTGCAAAAACACTCCCCATTCACGCACGTATCCCAGACTGCCGCGGCGGATCAGTAAGTCGCCGCGCGTTTTACCCGCGAACGTACCGTCATCGCGTACGATGCGTGTCACTCTCACCTGCTGGTCGACCTCAAATACCGGTTTCATGGCCTTACCTCCAGCAAATCGTTCCAGTCGATAAAGCTGCCGTTATTGCGCTGATACACCGCCAGCCCGGACTGCGTATTCAGCGGCCCGGCAACGGTGTGCTGATAGCTTTCGGCCAGCAGACGCCGGGCCAGCCGCCAGTCAGCGCGGTCTGATTCTTCCTCATCGACAAAGTGTACCGGCACGGCTGCCGTCAGCCGCTGGTTAAACTGCGCCATGATGTGCAGATGGCGGCTGCGTAACAGGACCGGGTCCACCTCCAGTTCGAAAAAATCGAAAAACGACTGCGCCGATTCCAGCTCATCAACACCTTCAATACAGGTAAACCAGTCCATGTCAGCCTCCCTGAGCCTGAAGTTGTCCTTCGAACGGGATCTGATCGTCCATCCGCATCTGGCACATGGCGATCACTTCATCCTCACCCGGATTACGTTTGAAATGTTCGGCAAAGCGTTTCACCTCCTGCAATATCAACAGGGTTTGTGTCTCGCTGAGGATATACCCCAGACGCGCGCAGATGCCGCTCACCGCCTGCCTGCCTGAGTGTTTGCCAAGCACCAGATTAAATTCCCGTCCGACCAGAGAGGGATCGATGCCCTGATAACTGCGCGGGTCGCGCAGCAGTGCCGCCACATGCAAGCCGGATTCGTGGGTGAAAACCTGCCCGCCGACCAGTGGATGCTGCACGTCAATGGTTCTCCCCGCCGCAGCAGCCACAAGGCGGCACAACGCCGGCAGTTCGGTGAAATCGATACCACAGTCGAGATGCAGGCAACGGTCGAGTGACAAGGTCACGCTTTCGAGCGCCGCATTCCCCGCCCGTTCGCCAAGCCCGAGCACCGTAGTGTTCACATGCGTCGCACCCGCCCTGACCGCCGCCAGCGTGTTGGCAGTTGCCATACCCAGATCGTTATGCGCATGTATTTCCAACCCGCCGTGCCAGTGCTGGCGTAATGCCGAAATACGGGTAAAGGTACTGAAGGGATCGAGAATGCCCAGCGTATCGGCAAACCGCATCCGTTCTATGCCCAGATCCGCCGCCACTTCCGCCAGCATGTGCAAAGTTTCATCGGCAGAGCGCGAGGCATCCTCACAGCCCATACACACCCGCATACCGAGACGGTGCGCAAGCTGCACCAGCGGTTTAAGTGAGGCAATCACCGCAGGCCATGGCCGATGTAGTTTCTGCTCGCGCAGTAAATCTGACGCCGGTACCGAGATATCTACCCAGTCCATGCCCACCCGCGCAGAATCGTGAATTTCTGCTGAATTCATCCGGCACCACGACATCATCACCGTGTCCGGCAGTTGTCTGCGCAAAATTGCCAGCCGCACGCACTCTTCCTCGCCGAGCGCCGGTGTCCCCGCTTCCAGCTCACGGACACCGGCATTCACCAGCGCCTGGGCAATTTCCAGTTTTTCACTGGCGCGAAATGCCACGCCGGGGCTTTGTTCGCCATCACGCAAAGTGGTGTCGTTGATTATGACCGCCACGGGCCTGTTACCGCCGCCAGTCCGTTCCGATTCTGAAGCCGCCATCACCCGTCTCCTGTCTCAGCCGTAGGTCGGCGCAAACAGGCCGCCCTGTGCAATTTGCACTTTATCCTGCCGCCAGTAAGGTGACAGCGTGCGCAGGCGTGCCACGATGTCCGGCATCTGTTCAATCGCCCATTCTATTTCCCGCTCACGGGTAAACCGTGACAGGGAGAAACGGATACTGCCGTGCGCGGCGGTATAAGGAATATTCATGGCACGCATTACGTGCGAAGGCTCGAGCGAACCCGATGTGCAGGCACTGCCGCTGGATGCCGCTATACCGCAATGATTAAGCAACAGCAAAATGGCCTCACCTTCGATATATTCAAACGCAATGTTGACAGTATTCGGCGTGCGCGGCTGGTTAGCGCCCATCAGCAAGGTGTGCGAAATGGTGGTCAGCAGGCCGGTTTCCAGCCGGTCCCGCATTTCCTGCACCGACGCCATCATGGGCATATGCACGTCCGCCAGTTCACAGGCCGCACCCATACCGACAATCCCGGCGATATTCTCGGTCCCGGCACGGCGTCCGCGCTCCTGATGGCCGCCGCGCACCAGCGGGCGGAAACGGGTGTTGCGCCGCAGATACAGGCAGCCACAACCTTTCGGCCCGTGAATTTTATGCGCCGAGCAGGACAGCATGTCGATATCGGTGGCACGCAGCGAAATCGGAATTTTGCCCACCGCCTGCACGGCGTCGCAGTGGAACAGAATGCCGCGTTCATGGGCGGCAGTGGCCATTTCGCTGACCGGGAATAGCACGCCGGTTTCGTTGTTCGCCCACATCATGGTGACCAGCGCGACGTTTTCACTCAGCGCATCGTAATAATGGGCGGTATCCAGCGCGCCTTCTTCGGAGACGCCGATACGGTGGATCATGTAACCCTGACGCTCAAGGTGTTCGCACACTGCCAGCGTGGCCGGATGTTCAACGGCGGTGGTGATAATTTCACGGCGTTCCGGTGCCAGCGCAATGGCCGAGTAAATGGCCGTCGACGTGGCTTCGGTGGCGCAGGAGGTGAAAATAATTTCGCTGGTATACGCCGCGCCCAGCAGGCTCGCCACCTGTTCGCGGGCGCACTCCAGCCCCGCCCGGCACGGTCCACCGAAATCATGAATCGAGGACGGATTACCGTAATAATCGCGCAGATACGGCATCATCGCTTCCAGCACCATCGGATCAATACGGGTGGTGGCGTTGTTATCCAGATACACATTTTTCATTGTCTGTTCCTCATTACCGGGCGGATGTGTTTGTTCTTTTCCCAGTCAGGCGGCGGAGACCACGCGTATATAACGGCCCATACGCTCAACCAGTTTCTGTTGCAGCCAGGCCAGCGTCATGTCAGTCATCATGCAGCCGCTGCAACTGCCGGAAAGCTCCACCGTCACTTCCTGCCCGTCGACGCGCACCAGCGACATGTCGCCGCCGTCAGCCCTGATGTGCGGGCGCAAAGACGCCACGACTTCTTCCACCGCCAGCCAGTTTTCATCCCTGACTTTTGCCGCCACCGGGTTTTTTACCGGATGTTCTTTTAGGATTTCTTCCAGACACAGCTCGATTTTTTCGTGGCAGGAGGTGCAGCCGCCCCCGGCTTTGGTGTAGTTGATCACATCTTCGAGCGTGGTCAGGCCGTTGGCGAGCACCGCACGGCGGATCTGCGCTTCATCGACCGCAAAACATTTGCAGATAAGCGCGCCTTCTTCATGATCTTCATCCGGCGCTTCACCCCGGAAATTATTGATGGCAGCCCGCAGCGCTTCCTGCCCCATCACCGAACAGTGCATTTTTTCCGGTGGCAGACCGTCGAGATAGTCGGCGATTTGCTGGTTGCTCACCTGCTGCGCCTGCGTCAGGCTGCGGCCGATAATCAGTTCGGTCAGCGCCGACGAGGACGCAATGGCGCTGCCGCAGCCGAAGGTCTGGAATCCGGCATCAAGAATAATTTCCGTCTCAGGATCCACTTTCAGCATCAGGCGCAACGCGTCGCCGCAACTCAGTGAACCGACGTCACCGATGGCATTCGCGTCGTCCACGACTTTGGCGTTACGCGGATTAAAAAAATGTTCTTTCACTTTCTCAGAATAATTCCACATGTCTTTAACCCCTTTGGTTAGTCCGGTTCGGGTGATGTCGTACAACTGCCGCTTTCGCAGTGACAAGCGGATGCCGCTGGCAAAACCACCCGTATTCCGGCGCGGCTGTTCTGTTCACCGGCAGACAGCGTGGCATGTTGTAATAGCGTCCAGTGCAGCGGATCCGCCAGCAGGCGTAACCCGTTAATCATTTCTACGTGGTCACGCGGCCGAAAGGCCGCGCTCCAGTGCAGCCCCACTTGCCAGCCGCCGCACGGGTCGCCGCCTAATGTCATCCGCAGGCCGCCCCCCTGCGGCGACAGTTGCCGCTGTAACGCCAGCAAGCGGTCAAAAACCGCCGGTTCAATTACCATCATCGGGTCACCTCCTGTACGGGTTTATGACTACTGAGCAATTGTGATGCCAGTCACATTATCAGCGTTATTTCAACCACATAGCCCCTGATGCCCGCATCAAATCCCACACGGATGTCGCGCTATTTGTCAGGTTTGTCATACAGATGACACAAGGTTACGGGCGGTCTTCCTCCTGCCATTCGTCCCCCGCCAGCAGTTTGTCGAAACGGCCAGGGTCGCGGCTGCGGCGCGTCACCTGACGCTCTGCAGCCGACCAGTGTTGCTGCGTCTGCTTGAGCAAATGTGCGATGTCGGTGTCTTGCGGCACTTTGATCGCCCGTACGCCAATTTCCAGCAACTGGCGGAAAACTGAATCGCCAATCGCCAGGCAATAGAGCGTCACGCAGTCTTCCAGCGCCGCCATCCGGCAGGCGATTTTTTCCTGCTGATGGCCAGATTCGGCGCTGAATTCCGCCACCCGCAGCAGTTGCACCTGATCCTGTTTTACGCCGTACACCACCAGCCGGGTGCTGGCACCGAAATGCTGGTCGACGTGGTGATAATCGGAACTTGCGAATGCCACCTGCATCGGCCACTGCGTGATGCTGACGGTATCGAGATAACGGTTAGCGCGCCTCATGACTGGCCTCCGGTACCGGGCTCAGGTTGAACACTTGCTTGAGCGGTGAGTGATACGCCGCCAGCATGTGATGGCGCGCCTGCATTAGGTTCGCGAGTTCGAACAAGGTGTCGCGAATACCCGTATAGCCCTGCCGCACGCGGCGAAATTCCCCGAGACGGTCGTAAAGCGGGAAACCGGCACGTACCAGCGCGATACCGTTTTTTTCCGCCAATGGTGCAGCGTGGGAGTTCGCCACCAGCAATGAAACCGGGTAGCTGTCGAGCCGGGTTTGTAAATCTTCCAGATCGCCGATCACCACCTGTTCGACCGGCAGCCCGGCCAGTGACTGCTGATTAACCGGCGCAATCACCGGCCCGACGCGCATTCCCTGGCTCTGAGCGAAATCGCACCACGCCACCAGCAAATCCGCTTCTGCCGCCAGCGCAATACGCTGTGACTGCAGCCATGTATGGCAGTCGATCATGGCGTCCAGCAGTTGTCCACGCTGGCGCTCAATCCATGCCGGTACCTCGCGGCCTGACACCTGATGCAAATGGCGGATCAGACTGTCCATGTTTTCCAGGGTCATCAGGTGCGGCAGGTTCAGCGCCATGCCACGGCTGCGCATCGCCATCAGACTGGCGGCGCAGTTGAGCGAACTGCCAATGGTAATGGTGGTCAGGCTCTGCCCCATTTGTTCAATCTGGCGTTGCGACGTGCCGCCCTGCGTGACCGGATTGAAATCGCCATTCGCCAGATGTCCGTCCAGCGACTGTGATAAATCCGGCAGCATTACCGGTTGCAGGCCAAAGGCTTCGACATAGCTGCGCAGTAATTCCAGATCCCCCGGCGTCAGCAGATGGCTCACCAGCAGGTTCACGCGCTTGTTACGCATGCCGGTCGGCGGCTTTTCCGGCACCCACTGAGTGATCACGCTTTCCATCAGCGCGCTGTAGCCGTTTTCCAGCGAGCCGTAAAAATCCGGCGTGTTAACGGTCAGAATGGCGATGGCATTAAAGCGCGGTTCTTTGTCGCGAAACTCACGCAGCGCCATCGACAAATCACTGCCCTGCGCTTCTGACAGTCCGGTGCTCAAAATCACAATGGCTTTTGGATTACTGCGCTGACACAACGTGGTCAGCGCAGTACTGACGTTGCCATCCGAGCCCATGATAGTCGTGGTCGATTCCATCGCCGTGGACTGCAACGGGATCGGATCGTGAAAATGCTGGATGAAGAAAACTTTGGCGAACGCGCTGCAACCTTGCGCGCCGTGAACCAGCGGGATGCAATTTTCCAGCCCCTGACTGGCCAGGATCGCCCCGAGCGGTTGCCCGCTTTTGACAGGCGTGGTGGCAAGCGGCTTGGCATTACGCAGAATTTGAGCCATACACAGTCTCCAAAACAATGAGTCGAAACATCGCTCACAATGTGTCTGTTTAGCGCCACGGCGCCAGACGGTTGACCTGCGCCCAGACCGGGCTTTCCAGGGTGATACACAACTGTTCGGCCAGATTTACCAGCCCGTGATATCCGGCAAACGCATGCTCGCGCTCCTGATTGATATCCAGGAACGGCAGGCGGGCTTTGTACGCGGTATACATGTTGCGGCCCCCGGCGATCATGATGTCGCCGCCGAAACGATAGAGGGTGTCGAGCAAGGTTCTGGCATTGCCTTCGTCGAGCATCAGCACGTCTTCACCCATCAGTTCGCGAATACGCTGCTTATCTTCTTCGGTTGATTTTCGGGTGCCGGTCGCCACCACCGTGATGCCTAAATCCTGTAACGCCGAGACCACCGACCAGGATTTCACGCCACCGGTATACAGCAGTGCCTTGCGCCCGCTGAGCCGCGCACGGTAAGGCGCAAGCGCAAGATGTGTCGCCGCCTCCTCGCGCTCAATCAGACGTTCTGTGCGCGCCTGTAAATCCGGGTCTTTGAGCAGCACGGCGATCGTGCGCAGGGAATCAGCCATGGAACGCAGGCCATAAAAACTGCCTTCAAACCATGGGATCTGGTAACGCTCTTCCATTTTGCGGGCGACGTTGATCAGCGCCCGCGAGCACACCAGCATGTTGGCTTCGCCACGGTGCATAGTCTGGATTTCAGCAAAACGGGAATCCCCGGAAAGGCTGCACAGCACGCGGATCCCGAGCTCATCGAGCAGCGGCAGAACGTGCCAGAACTCGCCGGCAATATTGAATTCGCCAATCAGGCTGATGCTGTGGCGGTGTCCGGCGGGGATCGGTGAGTTTTCCGGCCACGGCGCAGGTTCGCGCTGGCCGATCACCTTTTTGACCATCACGTCCCCGGCAATGCGGTTACCGAGATTTTTGCTGCCGTAGAAACCGGCGGCATCGACTGAAATAACCGGCACACCGGCGGCGGCCGATGCGGCGCGACACACGGCTTCAACGTCATCCCCTTCCATCGCCGGTACGCAGGTGTTGTAAATAAAGACCGCCACCGGATGGTAATGGCTGACGATGTGCTGCACGGCGTGAAATAAGCGTCGCTCGCCGCGCCCCATAATCACATCCTGCTCGCTCATGTCGGTGGTGAAGCCCATGCGGTTGATGGAAGGCCCGGAACTGCGGCTGCCACGGTTGTCCCATGAACTGCCGGTACAGCCAATCGGGCCGTGCACCAGATGCGCAACGTCCGCGACCGGCAGCAGCGCAATCTGCGCGCCATCAAACGCACAACCGCCTGCCGTCGCGCCCGGTTTCGGCAGGCTGCAACCCGACTTCTGCTTGTGGTTATGCTCACAGGCTGGCTCATCAATCAGCGCCAGAATCTCTTTTGCCTTCATCGCAACCTCGTCATGACAGATAAGTATCAGGGTGAAGGTTGCAAGGAGCAGGCCAGCGGATTACCTGCTGATTTTAAACAGGATCTCATTGTCGTGTTTATGACAAACGACACAAAGAAAACAAAGGAGACAACGGATGTCGGGGCGCAGACCGCGCCCCGCAGAGGGACGTTAACTGAACAGACGGTTTTCCAGCGGATTACTTTTGCCTAACCGGCGCGCCAGCCACGGCGGCATGTTTTCGGTCAGCATGCGTTGCAGCGCAGCAAGCTGTGACGCAATGCTCACGCCGGGCAGCACTTTGATCGGATGAATATTATGGCGGATGACCCGCGCCGCTGCCGGGCCGCCAATGGCTTCACAGAACAGCAAATGGCAATCGCTGATCAGCCGCGCACGGGTTTCATTGGACTCTTCACCTTCGGGCGATACCGGCGTACGGCGCAGCGCCATCAGATACGGCCCGTCGCTGTCGAACGCATAAATGAAAAACAGATGCGACTGCCCAAAATGACCATTCACCGTGATGCCGTCCAAAGACGAAAATGCCACCCTTAACTGCTGTGGCTGGCGGCGATTTTCAGCCAGAGTCAGATGTGATGGCAGTTGCCCCTGCAGGCAGCTCATCAGCGACTGCCAGCGGCTGACAGTCACCTTTCCGGCATCTCCCGGAAATGTCGCCTCCAGCTCTTCCAGACTCATGGCCTGTAAATGCGCCAGCCCGATATTGCCGTCACCTTCGCGACTGCCCTGTGTCAGCCAGGCCAGCACCTCCGGCGGCGGGATTTCCGGGAATAATTGCACCACGGCGAATAAACGCCAGAACAGCAGATCGTCTTTTGACATCGGATTCACTCCTCTCACAGTTCTGATCGTGTTGCCCGCAGGCTGACGGGAAACGACGGAATGCCCGGCTGAGGTTCCACGTAATAGGCTTTTCCTCCTTCCAGACAAACACGTCCGCCCCACTGTTGCGGATGGTTATGCTCCAGTTGCACCACTTTGGCTTCCATATCCTGTTTCGCGATATAGCAATAAAGACTGTTATTATGCAGTCGGAAAATAACCATCGGCATAAGCCCCTCCCGGCGACACGCGCCCCGGCGGTAAAGAGAAAAGCCCCGGCACAGTTCAGTGACGGGGCGAGGGTTTTAGCGGATCAGGTCGAAGTTGTAGTCGGTTTTGCCGAGCTTCATGGTTTCGCGATCCAGTTGTTCAAGTACCGCATTCACCAGTTGCGTCAGGATGCTCATCGCCCCTTCGTATCCCCAGGTGGTCTGACGGTGCAAATGGTGCCGGTCAAAAATCGGAAAACCGATGCGGATCAGCGGCACTTCGAACTGTTCGCCTTTGGCCAGCGTGTCACGCTGAATGAATTTTCCGTAAGAGTTGCCGATCATAAAGTCCGGTTTACGGGTAAACATCAGCGAGCGGAAATGCCACAGATCGCAGTTCACATACACTTCGCTGTCCTGTCCGTAAGGCGAATCAGCCAGCATTTTCTTCATGGCTTTCTGCCAGCGCTTGTTGCCGTTATGGCTGAGAATGGTGGTCGGTTCACAGCCCAGTTCCAGCAGGAATGCGGTCATGCCCATCACAAAATCCGGGTCACCGTAGAGACCGAAACGCTTGCCATGCAGCCAGGTGTGAGAATCGAGCATCATGTCCACCAGACGGCCACGTTCAGTCGCCAGCGCGTCAGCTATCGGTTTGCCGGTCAGTTCGCTTACCGTCATCAGCAAGGCATCGGTCGCCGCCAGGCCAATCGGTACACTGACTTCGGTGCCCGGCTGATTCCAGTCGCCCTGCACCACCTTTTTGGTTTTCTGTAATTGCCACGGTTGCAGCAGCAAGGTGTCGATGGCATCCGGTGCATCACGCATTTCGGTTTGCGTGGTGCCGCCGGCATACATGCGGTATTGGCCGTCAGCCGGGGTGTCGAGCACTTCAGACGGATCGGACAAGACGCTGCATTCGACCCCCATCTGGCTCATCATGCGGTGAATAACCCGGTAGTTGCCGAGATAAGTTTCAAAACCGGTCACCACGTTCAGTTTGGCAAGTTTGCCCGGCTGATATTCCCGCGTGGCGTCGGTGGTAAAGGTACGGGCGAAGCCTTCAAACATGTTGTCCCAGCCGGTGACATGACTGCCCAGAAAACTCGGTGTATGGGCATACGGGATTGGCATACCGGCATCCACAAATCCGTCTTTTTTGGCGTTGGCGATAAAAGCCTGCAGGTCATCACCGATCACTTCCGCCATACAGGTGGTGGAGACAGCAATAATTTCCGGCTTGTACAGCGCGCTGGCGTTTTCCAGACCGACATTCATGTTGTTATTTCCGCCAAAAACGGCGGCATCTTCGGTCATTGAGTCGGAAACACAGGCCACCGGCTCTTTGAAATGACGATTAAAATAGGTACGGAAATACGCCACACAGCCTTGTGAACCGTGGACATACGGCAACGTGTTGGCAAAACCCAGCGCGCAAAGTACCGCGCCTAACGGCTGGCAGGCTTTCGCCGGGTCGACGGTCAGCGCTTCACGCGAGAAGTTCAGATCCTGATATTCCTGCGTGGTGGTCCATTCAAACACTTCCCGCACTTTCGCCTCGCCGTGTGCTTCTTCCAGCGCGCGTTTGTGGGTAAACATATTCTGGTATTCATCCTGCTCGAACAGCGGGAAACAGGATTTTGGGGTGCCAAGATCTTGACTCATGTTTCTCTCCTTCCGCGCCACAAATCTGTGAACTGACGGAATGTTTGTCGTCTCTGTCAGGCCGATTTCAACCAGGGGGCGGTCAGCTGACTCCAGCCCGGATTGTTCAGCGTCATGTCCATGTCACGGGCAAAAATGCCGAAACCGTCGTAGCCGTGATAAGGGCCGGAATAATCCCAGGAGTGCATCTGGCGGAACGGCACGCCCATTTTCTGGAAAATGTATTTTTCTTTGATGCCTGACCCGACAAGATCCGGTTTCAGCGCTTTAACGAACGCTTCCAGCTCATAACTGCTCAGGTCATCGAACAGCAACGTGCCTTCTTTGAGCATCGGTAAGGTGCGGTCGTAATCATCGTTATGACCGAATTCATAGCCGGTACCGATGATTTCCATTCCCAGATCTTCATACGCCCCGATGATGTGGCGCGGACGTAAACCGCCGAGATACAACAGCACCTTTTTGCCTTCCAGACGCGGACGGTATTTGTCGATCACCGCCTGCGTTTGCGCCTGATATTTTTCAATCACCGCTTCGGCGTTTTTCCGGATGGTATCGTCAAAACGCGCCGCGATTTCGCGCAGAGATTCCGCAATTTTGGTCGGGCCAAAGAAGTTGTATTCCATCCACGGAATGCCGTGTTTTTCTTCCATATGACGGGAGATGTAGTTCATCGAGCGGTAGCAGTGCACCAGATTGAGTGCGACTTTCGGGGTGTTTTCCATCTCCACCAGCGTGCCGTCGCCGGACCACTGCGCCACCACACGCAGCCCCATTTCTTCGAGCAGAATACGTGAGGCCCAGGCGTCACCGCCGATGTTGTAGTCGCCGATAATCGCCACGTCGTAAGGCGTGGTTTCAAATTCATTGCCTTCGCGGTTATCCAGCACCCAGTCGCGGATGACATCGTTAGCAATGTGATGGCCGAGCGATTGCGACACACCGCGGAACCCCTCGCAGCGTACCGGCACGACCGGCTTACCGATTTTGGCGCTGCTGGCTTTGGCGACGGCAGAAATGTCATCGCCGATCAGACCGACCGGACATTCCGACTGCACCGAAATGCCTTTGGTCAGCGGGAACAACATCTCCAGTTCGTCGATCAGTTTGTCGAGCTTTTTATCGCCGCCAAATACGATGTCCCGCTCCTGAAAATCACTGGTGAAGTTGAGGGTGCCAAAGCTGTTCACGCCGCTCCAGCCGGTGTAATAGTTACGGCGTCCGGCACGAGAATACTGGCCGCAACCAACCGGGCCGTGGGAGATATGCGCCATGTCTTTGATCGGGCCAAAGACCACGCCTTTGGAACCGGCGTAAGCGCAGCCTCGCACGGTCATCACGCCCGGCTGTGATTTGCGGTTTGAGACAATACACTTGCCGACAGATTCCATCGCCGGGTCGGTGGTCATCATGTGTTTCTTACGATCTTTAAGCGCCTTCTCGGGGAAGATCTCCAGCACTTCCTGGATCAATGCCTCGTTACGTTCGCGTGTTTCACTGGTCATAAAGACTCCGCTGATTGCCTGAAAAGGTGCACATTCCCGCAGGTCTGTGCATCTCTGGATAAAGGGGACGAAATCACGCCTCTTCGGCGGCGGTACGACCGACGATGGTCAGGTCTTCTTCTTCCATAATGCCAAATTCCATTAACAGGGCTTCCAGCTCATCCATGGTGACCGGTGTCGGCACCACCATTTTGGTGTTGTTGACGATTTTGTTCGCCAGTGCACGATACTGATCTGCCTGCGCACAAGTCGGGTCGTATTCGATGACCGTCATGCGGCGGATTTCAGCGCGTTGCACAATGTTGTCACGCGGCACGAAGTGGATCATTTGCGTGCCAAGTTTTTCAGCCAGCGCGATGATCAGTTCATCTTCGCGATCCGTCTGGCGGGAGTTACAGATCAGCCCGGCCAGGCGAACTTTGCCCGATTTCGCGTATTTCACGATGCCTTTGGAAATGTTGTTGGCGGCATACATCGCCATCATTTCACCGGAGCACACGATGTAGATTTCCTGCGCTTTGTTTTCGCGAATTGGCATCGCGAAACCGCCACAGACCACATCGCCCAATACGTCGTAAAACACGAAATCCAAATCCGGCACATACGCGCCTTCTTCTTCGAGGAAGTTGATGGCGGTGATCACCCCGCGTCCGGCACAACCCACACCAGGCTCAGGGCCGCCTGATTCCGCACAGCGCACGCCGCCATAGCCGATTTGCATCACATCTTCCAGCTCCAGATCTTCCACGGAGCCTACTTCAGCGGCCATTTCCATGATGGTGTTCTGTGCTTTCGCATGCAGAATGAGGCGGGTTGAATCAGCCTTAGGGTCACAGCCGACGATCATGACCTTCTTATTCATTTCGGCCAGAGCCGCTACAAGGTTTTGGGTAGTGGTGGATTTCCCAATACCCCCTTTCCCGTAGATTGCACATTGACGCATTGCCATTGTTTTCTCTCCTGTAGTGTCCAGTTGACATACAGGCTATTGCAGTGTTTGTACCACCATGCCAAAGCTGTAAACCCATTGAAAAATATGCGTTTTAAATTTAATGAGTTGGAAATATTAGAAGCAGAGAAAACAATCTGCGTACAGTTTGTTATAAAACAAACAAACCGATGGCGGGTTTCGGGAGAAATGAGTGTGAAAAGACCCGTATTCTGCTGGCCTTTTAGGAGGAATGTTTTCGTACAGAGCCGGGCCGGTTGTAGGTTACGTTCGCTATAAGTCACGTTGATTTCTAACGTTCCGGACCCCGGATCCGACATGCTAACGCAGCCTGGCGAACGTGGCGCGCACCTCGTCGACAAAGGCGAGTGGCTGCTCCAGCGCGAGACCAGGCACTGAGCAGAAAGGGATCTCTTCACCAGATTGCATTGTTATCAATATCGTATGGCTGAATGCTTCCTCAAAACCATCAACCGCCATTACAACTTCCCGGTCTGGTGGCCAGGCAATTTTATTTGCCTCAGCAACGCCGCCAAAAGGAATGATGTCGAGTTCAATATCCTCCAGTACTAGACGATGGGCATTCCCTTTTATCGTGTTTGCACCCGCTGCAGTTAATGCTTGCTTCAGGTCGTCAAACAGTTGCCACTCCTGAACAAAAACTGCGAAATCAATATCACGGGTACGGCGGCCGATGGCTCTCCCATACACATGGTGAAGCAGGATTTCGCGCGCCGTTGCACCCGCAATAAAGTAATGAATACCCTGAGCGCCGCAGATATGTTGGATCCGCAGCAGCAAGGTTTCAGTCACTGAAGAGAGCGGAATCTTTAATCCACATAACGCAAAGCCCATCAGTATCCATGATACGTCTGCCGCTTTTGGCCTTGCGGTAATGCCGCCGTTGCTCTAAAACATCGAACGCTTTACTGACCATTCCTAATGATAGACCCGACAATTCTGCCAGCTGCCGATAGGTTTTATTGAGTGCATCAGGTTCGGAAAGCACAACAAACAGAAGTTTCATGACCCCAGCAGGGAATATCCCTCCTGCTGCAGTAACCTTTTTTTCTTCCTGCCTTCCCTGGATGATGATGTAAAGTCCCGGTACATCAATGCACGCATTTCCGGCGCTGTCGATAAAGTTAATGCGGTTTTGCGAGCAGTAATCCACCCGCGCCGGGGAAAGCCGATTACAAATAAGCAACACCGGCAAACTATTGACTGGCGTGAGAGTCCGTCTTTCAACGCCAGAAAGGGTCTCCATTCGGTGGACCGTTTTTACTTCCAGAGTAAAATGTGTTTTCTGCCCATATGAGGTAGTCAGTGTGGCGCTTCCATCAGTACCGCCCTCCCCTTCAGTAAGTTCATAATCTAATCTGATGCCGTAGGGCATATTTTCGGCAGCTTTTGTGACAAGTCGTTAAGGCTTCATTTGTTCACGCCTGATGTTTGTTCACGAATCATGAACAAAAAAGTTTTTATGCAACTCTGTATTGGTGTGGTTCAGATATGATGAGGATATAAACCCTGAGGCTGAGGCGGCCACAGCTGCGCTGATTTGTTACGACGTAGACACTGGCGGCGCGGCGCCAGGCCCTGCTTACTGAAAAAATGGAGCAGGATTTCGGGATCGGGTTACCCGGTTAAACAAAAAATTATTACCCATTTTTGTTCCAAAGCCTTACCCGCTGTTTCTGTGAATAAATCTGGGCACAGGTCAGCATTCATATTCGATGATTATGTGTTAAGTATGAATGGTTAAACATGAAATATGAAATATGAAATATGAAACATTAAGTGTGAAGTGTGAAGTGTGAAATCACACTTGGTATTGATTTATCGTTTCTTATAACTTATTAGATATGAACTCATATTTATTACGTTAGAGGTGGCAGGAACCGTCAAGAGTGAGTTGTGAGTTAATACTTTAAAAGGAGTAAATATTACTTATTATTCTCACTCCCCCCTTTCTAAAGGGCCAGCAGTTCAGTCTGGAGCTGCCATATCAATGCACCTGAAATTTATGTTAATTCAACATTCATTAACAACGTCTAATAAGTAATAATTATGCATTCATAAGTATGAAATAATACCCTACACGGCCATTACATTGATCAGCTATCCTCTGTTCTTGAAAAGTGAACTCACCCCACGCAGTTCCTGAATTAAGTCATTTCACCGCGATGACTCCTAATCCGCCATGTCTCAACCTTGCGCCCAAAAAACTCATCATTTAAACTTTATGAGGTATGAGGTATGAGGCATGAGGTATTATTTCATACTTCATACATATTATTTAATAATCGGAATCATTTGAAGATTAAAGGGAGCCTGGCCTTTCAGAAATAGCATACTTAACATTTCATAT
>NZ_JAFMOT010000041.1:0-415 GCF_019049695.1 Rahnella perminowiae | reverse complement strand
CAACCGGATACGCGACGTGATGAAGCGGTGATCCAGAGGCTGACCGAGGTCGCTGAGCGCTATCCCCGCTACGGTTTTAAGAAGCTTTTTCAGGTACTTCGCAGGCAGGGGCACGTCTGGAACCACAAACGCGTTCACCGGATTTACTGCCTGCTGAAACTGAATTTTCGCCGTAAGGGAAAGCAACGTCTGCCGGTGCGCAATCCGGCTCCGCTGGCGACGCCGGAAGCACTTAACCAGAGCTGGTCGATAGATTTTATGCATGATGCGCTGGTGTGTGGTAGACGCTTCCGGACCTTCAATGTGGTGGATGATTTTAACCGTGAAGCGCTGGCGATAGAAATTGACCTGAATATCCCGGCGCAACGCGTCGTGAGAGTGCTAGACAGGATAGTGGCAAACCGCGGCTATCCGC
>NZ_JAFMOT010000042.1:0-416 GCF_019049695.1 Rahnella perminowiae | reverse complement strand
ATTAAGGGCATTATGGGCAGGTAATCGCGGGATTTGGTATTCCTCTAGCAGCTTATTGAGGTGTGGTAGTTGCCCAACTTGGCTGGGGTCATGTCGATACTGATTTTGTTGATACAAGCGACTGACATCGACAAGTTTATTAGCCAGTTCCACGCCCAAAAACGGTTTGGCAATGGCATTTAAAAACGCCATATCCATGTCCACACAAAACCCAATTATCGGACGGTTTTTAAGCATTGGCAATAATTGGGTAAGCATCTCGTCATACGATAAGCCATTGTCGACATCTATCGGTCTTAATCCATGAATCACAATGGTGTCGTGGGTGGGCATCACAGGCGGACGGCATACCAATGACAGCGCGCTATCGGTATCAATCACAAACCCGTCACTTTCTTTGCGTACCTGTACTGCAC
>NZ_JAFMOT010000043.1:0-419 GCF_019049695.1 Rahnella perminowiae | reverse complement strand
ACGTTGACGTTGCAAAACTCAATGCTGAAGTAGAAGCCAAAGCCGCTGCATCTGCTGCTGCCGCTGCCAAACCAGCGGGTTCGACGCCTGCGGCAACCTCACCTGCGGCGGGTGAAACCACCACCGCCACTGCCAATGCAGACACCGCAACAGGTCCAAATACTACGGTTGCCAGCCCAGACAATGCTTCTATGACGCCATCTTCTGCACCAACGGCTACTGCAAAAACATCGACCATTGAAGCGCGTAATGCCTCAACGGCTGAAGCCAAAGCAGAGATTAAAGCCAAAACAGGTGACACCCCAAATATCGCACCACCTGTTGCCTCAGCGGTCAAATCTCAAGAACAATCAAAATAATACATTGATGAATGCACAAAAAAACCACGTTAGATAACGTGGTTTTTTTGTGCGCTAAGT
>NZ_JAFMOT010000044.1:0-420 GCF_019049695.1 Rahnella perminowiae | reverse complement strand
TATCATGGAGCTTATATCGTCTTCTCCATTTTTCATATCCTGTTTCACCGCCAAAAAACTCCAGGCTAATATCATTCTCATCCAGATGAGTTACCATCGGAAAGAAATCCGTTTTTATATGAAGATCTCCCCTGGATTCCTTCGCTTTACCGGTTCCATACCCATCGCTAAATCCATAATCATCAAAATCGAAGATATAATTAGTAGCGAAAACCTCTTTTCCCTTTACCAGGGGATTGCCATCAGCGGTCTTAAAACTGACTTTAATGGAATTAAGCTGCCACTGGCATTTTCCGCCGCCATCAATGGCAATCCGCTGCTGCCTGATATCGCTGTTTGTAATCGGGCTAAATGCCTGCATGAAACCGTTATATCCGCGAATTTCATAGGCTTCATTACTCGAGTTATAGCTTTTAGTCT
>NZ_JAFMOT010000045.1:0-425 GCF_019049695.1 Rahnella perminowiae | reverse complement strand
CTGACGGGCAATTCAACAGATACGGTATTTGTCAAGGGACTCAAAGTCGATGCCGTGATTGGCGTGTATGAGTGGGAGCAGCAAATAACCCAACCATTGATTTTTGATATTGAAATGGTGGGCTGTCAATACCAAGCGTCGCAGACTGATAATATTCAAGATGCCATCAATTATAAAAGAGTCAGTGAGCGCGTGGCTGAAGTGAGCATTGCCAACAAAGTTGCGCTGTTAGAGCGGTTAGCGCAATTGGTCGCTGAGATGATTTTGGCAGAATTTGCCCCAGAAAAAGTCACAGTGACGATTCACAAACCCACCGCCATCAAACAAGCCGATAGTGTGGGGGTTAAAATTACCCGTTTTCAGCAAAATTAATTAGCCTAAGCAAAAAATATGTTTATTTGAGCATTTGAGTATGAGTGTACCAC
>NZ_JAFMOT010000048.1:0-426 GCF_019049695.1 Rahnella perminowiae | reverse complement strand
ACATACATCTGCAACTCATGGAAGAATGCCGGGCTAAACTGCGCGTGCGGCCCACCGTGGATGTTGAGGATGAGCGGGGCCTTCTGCTCGCTGTCGGCAGAATTGCCCTCCGGACGCACCAGCCAGCCCTGGATCCGTTCCTCGCCGCTCTGTACCCAAAATTCTTCCGGTTGGGGAATGTTGACCTCGGAAACCCAGGCATCGTTGTGATGCGTCAGGCGCTGCTCGCCGCCTGTAGTAACCAGGGAGAGTTCCATCGGACGAGCCGGTTGCGCGGCTGCCAACACCAGGTCGTCGCCGCGTTGCTGGAACGCCTTAATATGCCGCCCCTCGGGCGTAAGGCATACTGGCTTCTTGCCGTTGCGCGGGAAGCGCACCACATGGGTGTCGCCACAGTCCGACACAATCGCATCGATCGCCTTGCCG
>NZ_JAFMOT010000047.1:0-426 GCF_019049695.1 Rahnella perminowiae | reverse complement strand
AGGTACAGCGGTGGTATGAGGACATGGTGGAGGTAGCGCACTGGCTCGGCGATGGGGCATCCAGCTTACTGACCCGTTTCAAACGACGAATGCCGCCAGGTTGGTACCGCTAGTGAGACTGTGGGAGCTAAGTTCCATGGTCGAGAGGGAAACAGCCCAGACCGCCAGCTAAGGTCCCGAAATGCATGCTAAGTGGGCAAGGTAGTCGTGGCACCGTGACAACCAGGAGGTTGGCTTAGAAGCAGCCACCCTTGAAAGAGTGCGTAATAGCTCACTGGTCGATGTGCTGCGGCGCCGACAATCCACCGGGGCTCAAGCATGCTACCGAAGCTGCGGAATCTTGTAGAGATTGGTAGGGGAGCGTCGTAGTCAGCAGTGAAGGTGGTCCGGAAGGATAGCTGGAGCGGCTACGAGTGAGAATGTTGG
>NZ_JAFMOT010000046.1:0-426 GCF_019049695.1 Rahnella perminowiae | reverse complement strand
GCGTGCTAGACAGCGTAGGTCTGAGCAAACACCAAGTCGAAGAAATGTACCGCTACCTTGCGATTGCCAATTACGAAGACCGTTTTGTCATCCCAACCGCTCACCGTGAAGAAGCCCTAAGCGATGCGTTTGCCGAGCGTGGTGGCTGTGGCTTTACCTTTGGCAATGAATGCAACGGTGACAGCGATTACAGTATGTTTGGCAATAAAAAAACCAGTCGCCGTGACATGATTGACACCGTGCAAACTTGGGAGAGCTGATATGAGTGACGCTACGCCAACGGTTGAAAACACCAATATTGAGCAAACCAATATTCAGAGTAACAGCCATGATATGAAACTGTTAAAAGTGATTAGTTTGCTCATGGATTATCCCAGTCACGAACTGTTTGCCGATGACACGTTAGACGTTTGCAAAGACTTAGTA
>NZ_JAFMOT010000049.1:0-428 GCF_019049695.1 Rahnella perminowiae | reverse complement strand
CATCACGCACTTGGGCAGTTACGTTGATTGTATCACCATTATTGGTAGTTAGCGTATTAACATCTGTAACCAAATTGACTTTAGCAATGTCATTCACTGTCGGTTGTGAGGGAGTTTTGGTGAGAGGTACATTGAGTGTTTGTGTTACATTACCGTTAGATGCGGCTTTTACCATATAGCCACTTGCAATCAATTTTTCCGCTTTGGCTGGGTCTATCACGCGTAAGCGGATATAAGCCGTACCCTTAGGAATAATTACCGCTCGCTCGCCAATCATCGGCTCTACAGGCGCAGCGACTTCACTGGTCAATACTGTAGAAGGCGATAAGCTCACAATGCCAGTGGTTGTCGGGTCTGGTAGGTTGAAAGTAACAGGCGCATTGGTAACAGCACCGTTTTGGGCATCGACTGTGTGAGCCATCACAATA
>NZ_JAFMOT010000050.1:0-429 GCF_019049695.1 Rahnella perminowiae | reverse complement strand
AGAGGGTGCTCCAGAGCGCCTCGAGCCGCGCCTGCCGCCCCTTCGGCACGAGGTAGAGGCTGGCGCGGACGTACGCCCCGGGCTCCGCGACGAAAAAGATCGCCAGCATCACCACCAGAAACAGGTTCGCCAGGAGCGTGACGAGAAAACCCCCACAGCTGACCAAGACCGGCAGCCCCGCGCTGAAGGCGTTGTTCGCCAGGGTGCGCAGGCGCTCGGGCGTCAGCGACGAGCTGTCGAACTCGAGCGCCCGCGGCGGCATCAGTTGACCAAGTAGGCCTTCCCGGTTTGAAAGACGGTCGTAGAGCCCGGTGAGCTGGTCCGAAAAGGCCGGGAGACGCCGGGCGAGGGCGTAGAGGTCGCCCGCGATGCTGGGGATGAGCCAGGCCGTCAGCGCCAGGACGAATACCAGTAGGCCGACCACAGAGA